>CAUPYN010000156.1:0-5061 GCA_963515575.1 uncultured Campylobacter sp. | reverse complement strand
CGCTAAGCCTGGGTGCCAGCTATACTCATCAAAAAGTAAGATACAAAGACCGCGTGAGTAACGGCAGAGGCGGCTACTACACGTCAAATATCATCGGCTACCGCGACCAGGGCGACAAATACACCTTTAATGCCGAGTATTCGATAAACGCTATCGATACGCTCGTGGGCTATAATCTTATTTATTTTGCCTCGAAAGACACGACGAGTGCCGGCAACGACGCTGCCGTACATATCCCGAGCTACGCCGTGAGCGACGTCTATCTCACTTATGCGCCAAGCAGCGGTAAATTTAAGGGGCTTGAGATAAACGCCGGCGTTTATAACGTATTTAACAAAGCCTACGTCTCGCAGTCTCAAAGAATAGCCGAATATACGGGCGATGCGAACGCGATCGACTGGGAGCCGGGCAGAAACTTTAAGGTTAACGTCTCTTATAAATTTTAATTTTTACTCTAAATCTGCACTTATGAAGGGGGTTTAAATTTGAGCCCCCGTTTTCTACTTTTTATAAATTTACTCAAATCTAGCGTTGTTTATTTTTGTTATTTGCGGCAAAGGATTGTTGCTTTAAATGCGCTGAAATTTACGCGGCTTTAGCTAAGCTAGTAAAATTTACCGCATATCGTAAAAGGCAAATTTGCGGAGTTAAATTTATGAGCGCGCGGCGTTAAATTTAGCAGATATTTTTTGGTTTTTACGTAGTTTTTGGCGAGTAAATTTGAAGTTAAATTTGATGTGATTGATTTTAAAAAAGGCGAGTCAAATTTGACTCGCCGTAGTAAATTCGGCTCCTTAAATTTAGCGTTTTCTACCCATTCTTTTTAGATTATCGCATGCGGACGAATCTCCGCTAAAGCACGCCGAGCGGTAGATGTTTCTGGCTTTTGACTCGTCCTGCGCTACGCCTAGGCCGTTTTCGTATAGTACTCCGGTGTTCGTGCATGACGGGATGTCTCCTAGCTTGCAGCCTCTTTCGTATGCACTCATGGCAGCGACGTAGTCAGACTCTTTGCCCTCGTCGCCGGAGCGGTAAAAGTCGCCTAAATAGTAGCAAGATATCGCCCCTCCGTTCGTGCAAGAGGCGTTAAAGATCTCCAAAGCTTTATTTTTATCCCTGTCTACGCCAAGGCCCGATTGATACATATTGGCTAGATTGGTGCAAGCTAGCTGATAGTTGTTTTTGCACGCTCTTTCGTAGTATTTGAGAGCGGTTTTGTGGTCTTGCAAATTTTGGTAGCTGATGGCAAGATCGTTGCACGCGGAGTAGTTGCCGCTTTCGCATTTGGGTTTTAGTACTTCTATGGCGCGTTTGTTAAAATCATAGTCCGGGTTGTCGCTAGGGCCGCCGCTTGAAGCTGCGCATCCTACGAATAAAAGCCCGATAAAAGCAAGAAGTAAATTTCTCATTTTTTACCTTTCCGTAGTTTTAAAATTGTCCAAAGAGGTCGTTTAGCGCTTCGCTGATGCTAGGATGCGTAAAAATCTGATTTTTGAAAAAATCAGCGCCCGCGCCTAAAGCCATTGCGATGGCGATCTCGTTGATAAGCTCGTTTGCATAAACGCAGTGAAACGCCGCGCCTAAAATTTTGCCGCTTTTTGCGTCCACGATCGCTTTTAAAAATCCCGTTTCGTTGCCGACTACCTTTGCGCCCGGGACTGCAGCTAGTGCGAGTTTTAGGACTTTAAAGTCTAAATTTTGCGCCGCCACTCGTTTCTCGCTTAGCCCTATACTAGCTAGCGGAGTCTCGGTAAAAAGCGTGCTGGCGTGAGGCGAGCGGTTTAGCGTGCTACGTTTGCCCGCACCAAAAAGCTTGTCAAAGACGATGCGAAAATCATCTAAGCTCGTGTAGGTAAAAAGCTCGCCGCCGCGAACGTCGCCTACCGCGTAGATATGCGGCTGGGCGGTTTGCAAAAACTCGTTTACGAGCACGTTTCCTTTGGCGTCCGTTTGTACGCCCGCCGCGCTTAAATTTAGCTCCACAGTCGCAGCTACTCGTCCGGTCGCTAGTAAAAACGCGTCCGCTTCAAGGCATTTCGTCTCGCCGTTTTGGGTAAAAATTAGCGCGCAATCTTTTAAATTTTTAACTTCGCAACCCTCTAAAATATCGATTCCTTGCGTTTGTAGCAGCGCTTTTACGCTCTGTTTTACGTCCTCGTCCTCGTTTTTTAGCACGCCCGAGCGAGCTACGATAGTGACTTTTGAGCCAAATTCGGCAAACATCGAGGCAAACTCAAGCCCGATATATCCGCCGCCCACGACTACTAGGTGTTTTGGAAGCATTTTTAGGTTTAAAATCCCCGTGCTGTCGTAAGCCAAATTTGAACTAACCTCAAAGCTTGGTTTTTCATTAACCGAGCCCGTATTTATAACGATAGTAGGCGCGGTAAGTACGCTTTTTGCGCCGTCTGCCGCCGCGACTTCGACGCTGTTTTTATCTATAAATTTAGCCGCGCCGTTTATCACGTCGATGTTTGCGTTGCCGTCGAGCATAGCGAAATTTTTAGCTCTAAGCGCGGAGACGAGAGCGTCTTTTTTCTCGATGCTTAGCGTGAAGTATTCGCCCGCGACGTTGTTATTTACGTATTGCGCTTCTTTACTTAAATTTACTAGCTTTTTTGTCGGGATGCAGCCGACATTTATGCACGTTCCGCCGTACATCTGTGCCGATTTTTCGATCACGGCGACCTTTTTGCCTAAATTTGCGGCTTTTACGGCGAGAGTTTTGCCTGCTTTGCCAAAGCCGATGACGATGATATCGTAGTTTTTCATATGTTTTTTCCTAGTATGTAGTGCGTAGTTTCATTTACTTTTTTTATGTTTATCTTGTTTTTTTCAGCCCAGTTTTCGATCACGTTTAGCGCGCCCGGCGTTTTGCCCGCGTTTTTTATCTTAAATACGTCCTCGCTGCCGCTCATCGCGACAAAGCCACCGAGCGGTTTTAGGTGATCGTTTAGCGTGATAATGCTGCTTAAATTTAACCCGTCGCAGTTGTTTAGGATGCGCTTAACCTGCGCGGCGGTCGCGTCGTTTTCGTTATAGCCTAGTTGGTTTAAAAGAGCTGAAATTTCCATATTTTTCCTTTCTAGTTTATGCTTTTTTGGCTTACCAAAACGCCCTCGATGAGCTTTTTTATATCGCCGTCTAGTATCGCGTCGGTTTGGGTATACGCCTCGCCGCTGCGGTTGTCTTTGACCTGCTGATACGGGAAAAGCACGTAGGAGCGGATCTGATGGCCCCAGCCGATCTCGCTTTTTTCGATGCTACCGGCGGCTTCTTGCTGTTTCATTAGCTCTAGCTCATAGAGGCGCGATTTTAGCATTTTCATCGCGGTGGCCTTGTTTTTGTGCTGGCTGCGGTCGTTTTGACACTGCACGACGATGCCGGTAGGCGCGTGAGTGATACGCACGGCGGACTCGGTTTTGTTTACGTGCTGACCGCCCGCTCCGCCTGCGCGGTAGGTGTCGATTTTTAGATCTTTTTCGTCGATTTCTATCTCAATATCATCGTCGATCTCGGGGCTTACCATCACGCTAGTAAAGCTCGTGTGACGACGTCCTGCGCTATCAAACGGACTGGTTCGCACTAAGCGGTGGATACCGTTTTCAGCCTTTAGGTAGCCGTAGGCGTTTACGCCTTTAACGATAAAACTTACGTCTTTTAGCCCGGCTTCTTCGCCCTCTTGGAAGTCCAGGGTTTCGACCTTAAAACCCTCTCTTTCGCAAAAGCGCAGATACATGCGGTATAGCATGCTAGCCCAGTCGTTACTCTCCGTACCGCCCGCGCCCGGGTGGATGGTAACGATGGCGTTTTTGCCGTCATCCTCGCCGCTAAGCAGCATAGAAATTTCTAAATTTACGATCTTATCCTCTAACTCGCTAGCCTCGGCGAAGAGCGAATTTATCGTCTCTTCGTCGTTTTCAGAGTTTGCCAGCTCATATAGATCCTTTGCGTCGTCTACGGCGCTTTTAGCGTTTAGGAAGTTATTTAAGATGTTTGAAATTTTCGTTTTTTCCTTGCCGATGGCGCCAGCTTTTGCGATGTCTTGCCAGAAATTTTGATCGTTTTCCATCTCTTCGATCTCTTTTAGGCGAGCTTTGATGCTCTCGGGCTTTACGACGCCCGCGATATTTTCTACTTTCGTGTTTAGGGTTTTTAGAAGTTCCGTATATTCGTAATTATCCAAATTTTAAGACCTTTTTTGTGCTTTTTGGCGTGATTATAACATATTTGTAAGAGTAAAGATAAAATTTGCTATAATCGCGCGTTAAAATTAAACAAAAGAAGAGAAAATGCAAATTTTAAGAACAGCAGAACAGCTGCGAGATTTCGTCGCGGCAAATCCCGAAAATATCGGCTTTGTACCCACTATGGGCGCGCTTCACGGCGGGCACGCTAGCCTCATAGAAAAGTGCGTAGCAGAAAACAAAACTGCGATCGTTTCGACCTTCGTAAACCCGGCGCAGTTTTTGGTCGGCGAGGACTTTGATAGCTATCCGAAAAACGAACAAAACGACGCTAAAATTTGCGAGGAGCTAGGCGTGCATGCGATGTTTGCTCCTGAGGCTAGGGAGCTATATTTTGATACCGAGCCGTTAATCAGCGCGCCTGAAAATTTAGCGAGCGTGCTCGAGGGCAAGACTCGCCCCGGACACTTTGACGGCGTACTTCGCGTGCTAAACAAGCTTTTTAATCTAACAAACGCAAAGCGCGTCTATATGGGTAAAAAGGACGCGCAGCAGCTGCTCAGCGTGCGTAATTTCGTCAAGACCTGTTTTTTAAATTTAGAGATCGTGCCTTGCGAGATCGTTCGCGCATCCGACGGACTGGCGCTTAGCTCGCGAAACGCCTACCTAGACGAGGGACAAAAGCTAGAGGCGCTTAAGCTTTCGCATTCGCTTAAAAAAGCCTCAAATTTGATCGCTGCGGGCGAACTAAACGCGCAAACGATAAAAGGCGAGATGCTACAAACTCTAGAGCCGCTAAACGTCGATTACGTCGCGATCGTGGATAGAAATTTAAACGAAATCTCGCTAATAGAGCCAAGCAACACCATCATCC
>CAUPYN010000155.1:0-5153 GCA_963515575.1 uncultured Campylobacter sp. | reverse complement strand
CTAACGCAAACGTACTAGCTCAAAGCATCAACGAGATGAGCGAGAGCATCAGGGAGCAAACCAGCGCGATAAATATGATAAACGAGTCCGTAGCCGCCATCGATAACATCACGCGCGAAAATATCTCCATAGTAAACGTCACAAACGACGTAACGGCGCAGATCGATGATATGGCTAAGGTTATCTTAGAAGACGTAAAAAAGAAGAAATTTTGATCCATCTGAAATCTAGGCGAGTAGTGATTATCTCGCCTAGATAGTCCTTCACTCGACTAAAAATCGGCCTTTTAAGCGCGACGCCGCCCCTTTGCCGCCCAAGCCTTACTAGCTGAAGGCCAAATTTGGCTTATGAAGCGAGCAAGATTTAAATTTTAAGGCGAATTGCGATTTACTTAAATTTTACCGCCTTAGACTTTCTTAAGCTTATAAATTTCGCGCCTAAATTAACCACCTGTTTCATAATTTACGTATCGTAAATCAAGCTTTGGATTTGGCGCTTAAATTTATCAAAATAACCGCTATTTAATCAAATTCCTAGTAAAATCCACTAAAAAAATCAAGGCAAATTTATGCAAAAAAGTAAAAAAATCGCTCTTATTATCATAGGCTCGCTTGCGGGCTTGCTGCTTATCTACACGCTTGCGGGCTTTTTAGGCGTTCCTTACGCGCTAAAAAATACACTACCAGCAAAGCTAAAGGATATGAACGCGAGCCTTAGCGTGGCGGAGGCTAAATTTAACCCCTTTACCTTCGAGCTAAACGTCACGCGCCCCGAACTAAACACGACAGCGCCGCTTTTTAGCGCGGAGCAAATCGACGTCAAGCTTAAGCCTTTTTCGCTCTTTAAAAAGCTAGCAGAAGTCGATATTTTACGACTTGAAAGCCCAAGCGTAAATATCTCTAGAGATAAAAACGGCACGCTAAATTTAGCTACGTTTTTAGGCGAGTCAAACGCTACTAGCACCGAAAACAACGAAACTAGCAGCATAAATTTCGCTCTAAATAGCACAAAGATAATCGGCGGCTCGTTTGCCTACTCGGACGAGAGTTTAAAGCAGCCTTTTAGCGCCAAATTTGAGGGCATAAACTACGAAATCTCAGGCATAAATACCGAGCAAAATAGCGCGGGTAAGCACGTTTTCGACGCAAACTCCACGCTAGCGCAAAAGCTGGACTGGCAAGGCGGTATCGATCTCGCGCCGCTTCGAGTTTACGGCGAGCTTAGCCTAAAGGACTTTAATGTCAGGCCAGTCGCGATTAGTTTCATCGACACGCAAGATCTGCGCATAAATAGCGCCCTTATAAACGCTAAAACCGGCTACGAACTAAGCGCGGAGGGCGGCATTATCAAGGCTGCATTAAAAAACGCCGCTTTAAATTTAAAGTCGTTTGAAGCGCAACTTGATGGGCAAAATTTGAGCCTAGAGGAGCTTGATCTGCCTGCCATCGAGGTAAATGCCGACGTTAGTGAAAAAAGAAGCTTCGCGGCCGATATTAGTGAGATAAAATTTAAAAACACGAGCTTTAAAGGCGAGGCGCAGGCAAATTTAAACAGTCTAAATTTAAGCGGCGTCGCGCTTAAGGCCGATATAAACGAAAAGGGCGATATAAACGCCTCCGCAGCGCTCAAAACTCTTGGCGTTAGCGGGATAAATTTGACCGAAAAAAGTGTCGGCGAGATAAAGCTAAAAGACGCAAATGCAAGCGAGCTGGATGCTAAAATAAAAGGGCAAAATATCGCAGCTGGCCTAAAAAATTTGACGCTTAACGCCGCCTCCGCCCCAGTCGGTAAAAACAGTGCGGCAAGCCTAGAAAAGCTCGTTATAAACGTGCCTAAATTTACGCTGGAAAATAACGCCAGCACCGCTTCTATCGGCGAGATAAAAGCTCAAAAAATCGCACTAAAAACTAAAAATAAAGAGATCGCCGCCGTCGCTGAAATCGGCGTTAAGGACGCGGATCTAGACCTAGCCAAAACCGCGCTGCAAATAGGAAGCGTAAGTATAAATAAGCCTAAATTTACAACCGAGCTAAAAGAAAACGGCGAGCTTAGCGCTATTAGCGAGCTTGGCTTAAACGGTGAAAAAGCCTCCGCCAAAAAATCAAGCGCGAAAAAACCTGCCAAATCTCAAAAAACGGTAGAAAAAACCGCCGCGAAAAAGAGTAAAAAAACCGAGCAAAAAAGCGCTCAGAGCGCAAAGAGCGGATTTAAATTTAGCGTCAAAAACGTCGCCGTTACGGGTGCGGATATAGGTATAACCCATATCTTTGAGGGGCAAAAGATAGCGCACAAATTTGACGGACTAAACGTAAATTTACAAAATATCAGCGAAAATTTAGCCTCGCCCGTAAGCGCCAAAATAGACATGAAAAGCTCGCAAAAGCTAAATTTGGCGCTAAACGGTAAAATCACGCCAGAACCCCTAAATATCGAAGCGGATGTGAAGCTAAACGACGCAAATCTGCCTCGCTACTTCGCCTACGCTAAAAACTATCTGGACGCGAGCCTAAAAAGCGGCGAGCTAAACGCCGAGCTAAACGTAAAATACGCCTCAGACGTCTCCGTAAGCGGTAAGGCAAACATCGCAAACATCGAGCTTGCGGACGGCTCCGGCGATAAGGTTTTTGCATTTAAAAATCTCAAACTCTCTAAAATTTCGTTTGCGAAAAATTTCTTAAATTTAGAGCGCGTGACTCTGAGCGCGCCGTTTTTAAAGGCGCATTTAAACAAGGAGCGCGAGTTAAATTTAAGCCGTCTCGTAAAAAATAAAGACGGCGCCAAGGTCGAAAAAGGCGCAAACGCCGAGCCTAAAAAAACTAGCGTCGCCGATAAAAAAACCGCAAAAACCGAGCATAAAACAAACGATGCTAAAGCCGCTAAGCAAGACCAAAAAGAGGGCGATTTCGGATTTGCCGTGAAGCAAATTTTAGTAGAGGGCGGCGAGGTAGATTTTTCGGATGCGTCGCTATTTATGCCTTTTGCTACGAGGATAGCTAAGCTTGAGGGCGTGCTATTTGAAGTGGATCAAAAACGCCCTACGATGGGTACTTTTGAAGGCGTGGTCGGCAAGAGCGGCTTTAGCAAGATCGGGCTAAAGCTGCTGCCGTTTGATCTTAAAAAAAGCACCGAGATAAAACTAGGCTTTAAAGATATAGATCTAAAAGACGTGACGCCGTATAGCGGGCAGTTTTTGGGCTATAAGATAGAAAAAGGCAAGCTAAATTTGACCCTAAACTACGAGGTTGCGGACTCTAAGCTAAAAGGCAGCAATATAGTAAATCTAGACACGCTAACTCTGGGCGAAAAGGTCGAGTCTAAAGACGCGGTAGATCTGCCTTTATCGCTTGCTATCTCGATACTAAGCGATCAAAACAATCAGATCAACATCGACCTGCCGGTAGAGGGCGATCTAAACGATCCCGATTTTAAATACGGCGGCATCGTCTGGGCTGCGGTAAAAAAGCTCTTTGCCGATATCACGCTGGCTCCGTTTAGATTTTTAGGAAATGCGCTGGGGCTAGGCAGTGAGGATCTAAGCACGATCGACTTTATGGCTGCTAGCAACGAGCTCATAGTCTCCGAGCAGGCTAAGATAGGCGACTTTATCAAGCTAACGAGCGCAAAGCCTAAGATGAAGCTAAGCATAACGCCCGTGTACGCGGACGTCGATGAAGAGGCGTTTAAAAACGAAAAGCTAAACGCTAAGATCGCTCAAACTATGGCGCAAACGGGCAAAGACTATGCGGGCGCTTTGGCCATCCTAGCTCCGGGCGTCAAAGATGGCGACGAAAAAGCGCAACGAGAAGCGGCGCTAAAGGGTATCGAAGTAGAAAAAGAAAGGCTAATAAAGCTAGCTAACTCGCGCGCGCAGGTAGTAAAAGACGCGCTGATTAAAGCGGGCTTAGATCAAAACAGGATCGAGATCAAAAAACCGGAAAAAACGGACGCTAAACAAGGAGAATACGCAAGCGTGATGATGGGAGCGACGCAGTAAGTTTGCGCCAGGGTTTTTGTATTACCGCGCTAGTTTGCGACTTGTGGTAGAGCTTTTGCGTAGTTTTGCTTTTAGTGCGCTTGCGGATGTTTTTGCGGGACTGCGGGCTTAAGGCATGACGTAGGAGAGAAATTTGCCAAAGCTTTGTCGCGCGCAGACTTGCTCGGCTCATCTGCGCCTTGTTTGTTGGCGGTGCTAGCTTTAGCTTTGCCTGTTTGACTTGCCCCGCGGGCAAGGCGCCTATCTTTGCGCTAAATTTGACGTACGCAGCCGTAAAACCGCCTAATTTTATATTTTTAAAAGCCGTGAACGCGGCGAAAAATGCTTCGTTGCCGCTTTTTGCTCGAAATTAAAACTAAAATTTTAGATTTACTTGCCCTGCTAGTATCCAAAAAAGGCCAAACGCAGCCCGGTTTACAGTCTAAACGCATTTGTCGTCCGCGCTTTTACGTGTGGTTTTTAAATTTAGTCGCCTGCGCAAAACGGCAGCCTAAAATCTAAAATTTACGACTGCAAGTCTTAGATGCCGCCAAATTTACCCAAGCCTACTAAAAGCGCTAAAGAAGGCTGCTTGCTTCCTGCGCAAAATCTCGCGCTTTAAGCTTTAGTGCTACGTAAAAATCTCAAATTTAACTGCAAAATCTACGAATTTAAGTTTTAGTTCGGTAAAATTGGGCAAAAATTTTACAAAGGCAAATCGTTATGAGAGGTTACAAAATCTTTTCGGGCACCGCAAACGTAGAGTTTTCAAAGAAAATTTCGCATTATTTATCGCTTCCGCTTAGCGAAGCTATGATCAAACGCTTTAGCGACGGCGAGATCAGCGTGCAGATCGGCGAGAGCGTGCGCGGCAAGGATATTTTTATCATCCAGCCTACCTGCGCGCCCGCAAACGTAAATTTGATGGAACTTTTGATCCTAACCGACGCGCTTAAGCGCAGCTCGGCTAGCTCGATAACGGCGGTGGTGCCGTATTTCGGCTACGCGCGCCAAGACCGCAAGGCTGCTCCTCGCGTGCCTATCACCGCAAAGCTCGTGGCAAACATGATGCAAACGGCGGGCATCGATCGTGTCGTCACGATCGACCTTCACGCAGGCCAAATTCAGGGCTTTTTTGATATCCCCGTCGATAACCTCTACGGCTCGATCATCTTTAACG
>CAUPYN010000154.1:0-5160 GCA_963515575.1 uncultured Campylobacter sp. | reverse complement strand
CGGAGAGCTTGATAACGGCGATGTTTGGGCTTAAATTTTTACTCATTTACCGCTTTTATAAAGATTTTTAGCTATCATTTTAGGCAAAAATAGCTAAAAAAGGTTTGAAATGGCTAAAAATTATATCTGCGTTTTTGACTGCGAGACGGTGCCCGACACCGCGCTTTTGCGTAAAATTTACGGCTTTGAGGGAAGCGAAGCGGAGGTGGCGAGACAGGCGTTTACCGCGCAAAAAGCAGCAAGCGGAAGCGAGTTTTTACCCGTGATGTTTCACCGCGTCGTGGCGATCTCTGCGGTAATGGCGGACGAGTACGGTAAATTTTTGCGCGTAAGCACGATGAAGGGCGCAAACGAGCGCGAAATCCTAAATAAATTTATCGGCTTCGTAAACTCGCACAACCCGCGCCTAGTGAGCTTTAACGGGCGCGGCTTTGATCTGCCGATGATTTTAACTCGCGCGATGAGGTATAACGTCTCGTTTCCGAGCTTTTACGAGGTCGAAAACAAGGAGCTTGGCAAAGGCAAATGGGACGGCAACTACCGCGACCGATATAGCGGCAAATTTCACTTTGATCTACTCGATCACGTGAGCGAGTTTGGCTCCGTGCGCGGGCTAAAGCTAGACACGCTCTGCGCGAGCCTAAATTTACCAGGCAAATACGACGTGCACGGCGATCAGGTGATGGAGCTGTTTTTTGACGGTAAGATCGACAAGATCAACGAATACTGCGAAAGCGACGTGCTAAACACATACTGGCTTTTCCTAAAATACGAGCTTTTGCGCGGAAATTTGACGCTGGACGACTACGCCGACGACATCTCGGTGATGAGCGAGTGGCTCGCGGCAAACTGCGCCCAGATGGGCTATACGCCGGTATTTTGCGAGGCAGTCGATCGCGAGCTCGTGCGCCTTGAAACGCAAAACTATGAGGATGAGCCGGAGCTTAATGATGACGACGAGCAGGCCGGGGCGGAGGAGTACTACACCGAAGAAAATATGCCCGAGATAAATTTGGATGAGCAGTAGGGTGGGCGCAAATTTAGCGTATTTTACCGGCTTTGGCTAAATTTAAACGGCTCGCTTTTGTTAAAGCGTAATTTAATTATAGTTTCAGCAAGTACAGATAGTTTAATATTTATAGAATAAAAGGATAATAGATGTATAAAAAGATCGTAGCTTTTTCGGCGATATTTGCATTGCTATTTTCCGGTTGCGCAGATAAAAGCGCCGGCGTTAAAAAAATAGACGAGATACAAGGGCTTTATGCGTATAATGACGGATACTACGTCGTCGGCGATAAATATAGCTTTAGGCTAAACGAAACGGCAAAAATAGACGAAGCCAAACGCTTTTATGCTAGCGAGTTTGCAAATGACATAAAAGACGATTTCGCGTCTATTTGCATATATGGCGACGATAAAAAGGTGGTCGGAACATACGTCATTTTTCTTGATAAAAAGCTATTTTCGGATGAGAGATACGATGCGTTAAAAGCGTCTTTTGAGATGTTTGATCCAAACAAAAATATGCAAGGGTCTCAGACTATAAAAAACTTTTTGGAGTCCGGATACATAACCGGTTATTACTATCTGAGCG
The DNA here is from genome assembly GCA_963515575.1 of uncultured Campylobacter sp. Lineage (GTDB taxonomy): Bacteria > Campylobacterota > Campylobacteria > Campylobacterales > Campylobacteraceae > Campylobacter_A. The sequence goes on along the minus strand of CAUPYN010000154.1, from coordinate 3,563 downwards.
GAAGTACGGCAAATATAAGCGACGCTAAAAGAAAAGAAATTTTAACCTCGGGTAAATTTCAAAATCCAATCAAAGTATATACGAATGTGGATTGCGAAAAAATAGGCGCAAGCAGCAGCGGTGCAGGGATAAACCTCGGCGGTGCCGCGATGGTCGTGGGTTTGCCCGTCGCTAGCGCGGGTATGATAGTAGCTTTTCCCGCCGTATTTGTAGTCGGGGCGGCTTTTTACGGTACGCTTTTCGTGGGTTGGGGACTTGGATGTTTGCTTGGCTTAGCGCGTTGTTCATAGAGTCGGCGCTAATTTTATTTGCGAGCTTTGATTTTTAAAATATGCTAAAATAGCGTCAAATCACAAAGGAAAAAACATGAAAATTTTAGTAACCGGAACGGCGGGATTTATCGGATTTCACTTGGCAAACGCCCTCGTAAAAAGGGGCGACGAGGTTGTCGGATACGACGTGATAAACGACTACTACGACGTAAATTTAAAGCTCGCGCGCCTAAAAACTGCAGGCTTTGACGTAAGCCAGATCGAGCGTGGCAAGCTGATAAGCTCAAAAACGCAGCCCAATTTAAAATTTATAAAAGCCGACCTGGCCGACGGCGAGACGATGAAAAAGCTTTTTGAAAGCGAGAAATTTGACTGCGTCGTAAATTTAGCCGCTCAGGCGGGCGTTCGCTACTCGCTCATAAATCCGCAAGCCTACATCGACAGCAATATTACGGGATTTATGAACATCCTTGAGTGCTGCCGCCACAACCAAACCGCAAATTTAGTCTACGCAAGCTCTAGTTCGGTCTACGGCCTAAACGAAAATATGCCGTTTTCTACGCACGAAGGCGTAAATCACCCGATCAGCCTCTACGCTGCGACTAAAAAAAGCAACGAAATGATGGCGCACACGTACTCGCATCTCTTTGGCGTGCCGACTACAGGACTGCGATTTTTCACCGTTTACGGCCCGTGGGGACGCCCTGATATGGCGCTGTTTTTATTTGTAGATGCCGCGCTAAAAGGCAAGAAAATCGACGTCTTTAACTACGGCAAGATGAAGCGCGACTTTACCTACGTGGACGACATCGTAAAGGGCATTATAAAATGCATTGACAACCCCGCAAAACCAAACCCTGCATGGGACGCGAAGCGCCCTGATCCAGCCACCTCTAGCGCGCCGTTTAAGGTCTATAATATCGGCAATAATAGCCCCGTCGAGCTCATGGACTACATCAAGGCCGTCGAGCTAAAAATCGGCCGCGAGATAGAAAAAAACTTCCTCCCGCTTCAAGCCGGCGACGTGCCGGCGACCTATGCTGATGTGGGCGATCTGGTAGCGGACTTTGACTACAAGCCAAACACTAGCGTAAATGACGGGGTGGCTAGGTTTATCGAGTGGTACTGCGAGTTTTACGGGGTTAAAATTTGAGATTTTTCGCGCTCTTGATCGCCGCCTTTTTAAATTTTGCTTTGGCAGCTCAGAGCGAAAACGTAAGCGGCGCGGGTGTAGATACCGCTAAAAAGGCTAAATTTGAGCTTTTAAAGCTTAGCGAATACAAAGGCCAAAACGTCGGCGGTTGGCTAGCTAGCGAGAAGCTTGACGGCGTGCGCGCCTACTGGGACGGGCGAAATTTGCTCTCTAGAAACGGCAAAATTTTAGCCGCGCCCGAGGGCTGGAGCGCGTATTTTCCGCCTTTTGCGCTTGACGGCGAGCTTTACACCGCGCGGGGCGAATTTGAAAAAATCCAATCGATAGTGATGGATAAAACGCCGAGCGTTACGGCGTGGAGCGAGATCAAATTTCACGTTTTTGACGTACCGGAAGCTAGCGGCGGGCTTTTAGAGCGCCTTAGCGAGCTTGAAAAATTTATTTTGCAAAATCCGCAGGCAGGGCAAAATTTAAAAATAATCAAACAAGTAAAAGTAAAAGATAGTGCCGAATTTGAGGCATTTGCAGAAGCTATAATCGCAAAGGGCGGAGAGGGTGCCGTCGTGCGCGAACCAAACGTGCCCTACGAGCGAAAACGAAGCAAAAATGCGCTGAAATATAAAAAATTTAAAGACGCCGAGTGCGAAGTAACGGAGGTAAACGCGGGCATGGGCAAATACGCTGGACTCATGGGCTCGGTAACATGCAAATCGCTCGGTGCAGCCGGCTCAAACCCAGACGAGCAAATCCCGCACGGAGTCAAATTTAAGGTAGGCTCGGGCTTTAGCGACGCACAGCGCACAAACCCGCCTAAAATCGGCTCTATAATAACCTACAAATATCAAAATTTAACCGCAAAGGGATTGCCTAGGTTTCCGGTATTTTTGCGGGTTAGGGAGGATTAAATTTGGCTGTTTTGGGGCAAAATTACGGGCCGCTTGCTTTGCGAGTCGGGCGCCATAAATTTGATAAATTTGGCTCTTGGCGCGTAATAGGACGGCTAAATTTGGCATGCGGGCTTGGCGACGCCGCATTTTTTATTTTACCTTTTTATCTTTTATGATAAAATCCAAAATCTAAAATTTAATGAGGTGGAATTTATGAAAATTTTAATAACAGGCGGAGCCGGCTACATCGGCTCTCACGTGCTAAAGGCGCTTTTAAAGCAAGGCGGACACGAGATAACGGTCGTGGATAATCTCTGCAAAGGCACGACAAAGGCGCTTGACGCGCTAGAAAAAATCGGTAAATTTAAGTTCGTAAAGGCAAATTTAGAGGATGATCTAAGCGGGATTTTTGCGGAGGGCAAATTTGACGCGATTATCCATTTTGCCGCATTTATAGAGGTTTTTGAAAGCACGCAAGAGCCGCTAAAATACTACCTAAACAACACCGCAAACGTAGCTAAAATTTTGACCTATTGCAAAGAGTACGGCGTAAATAAATTTATTTTTAGCTCCACGGCGGCGGTTTACGGCGAGCCCGAAATCGGAGAGGTCGATGAGCAAACCGCGGCAAATCCGATAAATCCGTACGGCCGAAGCAAGCTAATGAGCGAGTGGATCATCAAAGATTACGCCGCTTCAAATAAAAATTTCAAATTTGCGATTTTGCGCTACTTTAACGTCGCGGGCGCCGACGAAGAGGGGCTCATCGGGCAAAACTATCCAAATGCCACGCACCTGATCAAAGTCGCGACGCAGACGGCTCTGGGTAAGCGCGAGAGTATGGGAATTTTCGGTAGCGACTACCAGACCGCAGACGGCACCTGCGTGAGGGACTATATCCACGTGAGCGACCTAGCCGACGCGCATCTAAGCGCGCTAGAGTATCTAAGCGAGTACGAAAAAAGCGAAATCTTTAACGTCGGCTACGGCCGCGGCTTTAGCGTAAAAGAGGTTATAGAAACGGCTAAAAAAGTAAGCGGGGTTGATTTTAAGGTTATTAGCGCACCTCGTAGAGACGGCGACCCCGCATGCCTCATCGCAAAGCCAGAAAAGATAAGAAATTTAACTAACTGGCGACCTAAAAGAGAGGATCTAGCGCTCATCATAAGAACCGCGCTTGAGTGGGAGAAGAGGCTGTGAGGATCGCAGTCGTAGGCACGGGCTACGTGGGGCTAGTTAGCGGCGCATGCC
>CAUPYN010000153.1:0-5169 GCA_963515575.1 uncultured Campylobacter sp. | reverse complement strand
ATCCGGTGCTGCGCGAGGGTAACTCCGACCGCAGATGCGTCGGTGCGGTAAAACGCTACGCCCGCGAAAATCCGTATAAAATCACTCCTTTTGAAAAAGATAGCAAAACCGAAGTCGCCTATATGAAGGGCGGCGATTTTTACTCCTCCGAGCGCTCAATTAGCTTTGGGGCGGATGAAAATTTACGCGTCGAGTTTATCTCAAAAAGCGGCGAAAAACGCGTGCTAAAAGAAAATTTAGCAGTAGAAAAAGGCGACATAATCGATGCTAGCTTTATGAGCGCGAGCAAGCTAGACGCCTTTATAAATGAGCAAATCGCGGACGCGAAAGCAAAAAATTTGCTCTTTAGCGTACATCTAAAAGCCTCGATGATGAAGGTGAGCGATCCCGTGATTTTCGGGCATTTCGTGAAGAATTTTTTCGCGGAAGTTTTTGATGAGTTTGCGGACGAGCTAAAAAGCGTAAACGTCAGCGAAAACAATGGATTAAAAGACCTTTTTGCAAGGATTTTAAATTTACCTCAAGCTACGCAGGAAAAAATAAAAGCCAAATTTGATGAAATTTACGCCGTAAGGCCAAATTTAGCGATGGTAAACTCGGCTGCAGGCGTTACAAATTTACACGTGCCTAGCGACGTTATCATCGATGCTTCGATGCCCGCAATGATAAAAAACGGCGGCAAAATGTGGGACAAAGAGGGCATAGCTAGGCAAACCAAAGCCGTGATACCCGATAAAACCTATGCCGTCGTTTATGAAGCCGCGATCGCGGATATCAAGGCAAACGGCGCGCTGGATCCCGCTAAAATCGGCAGCGTATCAAACGTAGGTCTAATGGCTAAAAAGGCCGAGGAGTACGGTAGTCACGATAAGACCTTTGTGATGAGCGAAGCTGGCGAGGCGCACGTGTTAAATGCAAAAGGCGAAATTTTATTTAAATTTGAGTTAGAAAAAGGCGATATATTTAGGATAACGCAGGTCAAAGACGTCGCCGTGCGAAACTGGGTCGAGTTAGCGCTAAAACGCGCGAAAATCACGGGGCTAAAGGCGATATTTTGGCTGGATGAAAACAGGGCTCACGACCGAGAAATTCTAAAAAAAGTAAAAGCGCAGCTAGCTAGCTCGGATGCGAGTGGGCTTGATATAGAGATATTGTCTCCCGCGGCCGCTTGCAAAAAGTCGCTTGAGATCATGAGGCAAGACAAGGACTGTATCAGCGTCACGGGCAACGTCTTGCGCGACTATCTGACCGATCTTTTTCCGATCTTGGAGCTTGAAACCAGCGCCAAGATGCTCTCTATCGTGCCGCTACTGGAGGGCGGAAGTATCTTTGAAACGGGAGCCGGAGGCAGCGCGCCAAGACTCGCCGAACAGCTGCTGGAGCAAAATCACCTAAGCTGGGATAGTTTGGGCGAGTTTTTGGCTCTGGGCGCTAGTCTTGAGCAGTTAGCCGGCTTTAAGCAAAGCCCTGAGGCGCAAATTTTAGCAGATACGCTAAATACGTCCGTAGAGCGCTATCTAAAAGAAAACAAAGTCCCGCGGTTTGAGGTCGGGCAGCTAGATACGCGCACGAGCCATTTTTATATCGCACTTTACTGGGCGAGCGAGCTTGCCGCTAGCGGCACGCAGCTGAGCGATAAATTTAAACTCGTCGCCCAAAATCTCGCGCAAAACGAGAGCGTAATCGCGGATGAAATAAACGCGGCGCAAGGGCGCAAGGTCGATCTCGGCGGATACTATAAGCCGGATGATAAAAAAGTGAGCGCGGCGATGAGGCCCAGCGCGACGTTTAATCAAATTTTACAAAATCAAATTTTATAAAAAAGGAAAAAAAATGAAAATTTCAGTTATCGGAGCCGGAAACGTAGGCGCAAGCGTGGCTAGCGCTATTTTGCTAAGAGGCATCGCAGACGAGATCGCGCTAGTGGATATATTTGGCGACGTGGCGCGCGCAAAGGCGATCGATCTATCTCAGAGCGCGGCGGTTTTCGGTCTGGACGCGAGCGTCGCGGGCGGGGATGATTTTTCGTTGATTAAAGATAGCGACATCGTGGTAGTAACTGCCGGAAGCCCTAGAAAAGAGGGGCAGACTAGAGAAGATCTGCTACTAAAAAACGCCGGCATCGTAAAAGGCACGGTGGAGAAAATTGCTAAATTTGCCCCAAACTGCATCATCATAAACGTAACAAACCCGCTCGATGCGCTCACGTATCTAGTCTATAAAACGAGCGGTTTTGATAAAAATAGGGTGCTAGGCATGGCTGGCGAGCTAGACTCCGCGCGCCTAAAATACGAGATCTCTCAAAAAACGGGACTAAAAAATAGCGCATTTAGCGCGCACATCATAGGTTCTCACAACGACGATATGGTGGCGCTGCAAAGCAACGTGAGCGTGGATCTGGGCGGCGAATTTGACGCGGTAGCGCAGGAGGCCAAAACGGGCGGCGCAAAGATAGTGAAGCTGCTTGGTACGTCTGCATACTACGCTCCTGGCGCGGCTGCGGCCAAGATGTGCGAGGCGATAAAAACCGACAGCGAACAGTGGCTAAGCTGCTGCGTGATAGAGGGCGAGTGCGCGGGCGGCAGACTCGTTAAGCTAGGCAAGGGCGGCGTGCGCGAGATAAAAGAGCCTAGCGCGGAGGAAAAGGCAGCGCTTGAAAAAGGCGAATCGCAAACGGCTACAAATATCAAATTTTTAAAAGAAAGCGGGGTAATCGCGTAGCCGATGTTTATAAATTATAAAATTAAAATTTACGCCCTACTTTTAGCGACTTTTATGTCCGGGTGCGCTAACGTTTCGCCAAGCGCTCCAAAAAGCGGCGCTGCGGTCGCGGTACTAACAAAGCAAAGCCAAACTCAGACTGTGATGGCGGCAGAGAAAGGTCAAATTCAAGTTGCGACTCCACTCGAAAAGAGTAAAATCCAAAACTCGGCAACCGAAGCGACGCAAAGTAAAATCGTCGGGTTTGACGTAAAAGAAAAGGCCTTGCTTGACCTCATGCAAAAATATATAGGCAAAAAAGACGGCGGCGATTGTTCCGGCTTCGTGACGCTGATTAATAGGCAATTTAGCCTAAATTTATTTGACGAAAACGAGCTTGATAAATTTTACACCGCTCGCGGGCTAAAAAGCGAAGCGATGTTTAGGCTTTACGAGAGCAAAAAATTGATCTCGTTTGAAAACCCAGAAGTCGGCGATTTGATATTTTTTAACAACACGACTAAAAGCACGAAAAATAACAAAAAAGCCAAAATAATCACTCACGTAGGCATCGTAAGCAGCGTAGAAAAAGACGGCACCGTGGGCTTTACTCATCATGCAAAGGGCAAAAATGCGGTAGATTTTATGAATCTAAACGATAAAAACGTCCGCAAAAACGGCAAAAAAGAGCTAAATTCATTTGTCGCGACTTGCAAGGATAAAAGCGCGTCGTGTCTTGCGTCAAATAGATTTGCAGGTTTTGGCAAAACGCATGCAAACGGGAAAAAATCCCGAATTTAGCGGCCGTTTTTTAAATAAACTCGTCGCCGCATTTGCGTAAATTCGGCGCGAATTTATCCAAGCCGCAAAGTTTGATTTCGGGCTTGATTGTTTACTGCACCCTCTTTTTTACCGCAGCGGTAGTTAAATTTAAGTTTAAAATTTATGCGGTAAATTTACCGCCCGCTAGCCTAAGTGCTGCGCAAAAGCGTTTCAAATTTTCCGACATAATCAAAAATTTATTTAAATTTAACTTTTACCGCGCGTTTTAAATACTAAATTTAACAAAATTGCTATAAAATTATCGTTACTAGTTAAATTTGATAAGGAAAAATATGCTGATACGAAACGACGTTCCCGTTTGGGTCGATATCTCGCGCTGTAAGGCATGCGATATCTGCGTGAGCTGCTGTCCTGCGGGCGTACTGGCGATGGCCGTAGAGCCGCGCGCGGTGCTAGGTAAAACGATCGAAGTGGTACACCCGGAGGCCTGTATCGGGTGCAGAGAGTGCGAGCTACATTGCCCCGATTTTGCGATTTACGTGGCGGAAAAGGGCTTTAAATTTGCTAAACTAACCGCCGAAAGTAAAGAGCGTGCGACCGCCGTAAAAGAGAATAAATTTGAAAAATTAGAGGCGGAGCAATGAGCGAGTTTTTAAATAATAACGGTGGCAAAAGAGAAATCATCGCTAGCGGCAACGAGCTAGTCGCGCTTGCGGCGGTTGAGTGCGGGTGCAACTTTTTCGGCGGTTATCCGATCACGCCAAGCAGCGAGATCGCGCACGAGTTAAGCGTCTTGCTGCCAAAGCATGGCGGCAAATTTATCCAGATGGAGGACGAGATCGCAGGCATCTCAGTGGCGCTTGGAGCCTCGATGAGCGGCGCAAAGGCGATGACTGCAAGCTCGGGCCCCGGCATCTCGCTAAAGGCCGAGCAGATCGGGCTTGGCTTTATCGCGGAGGTACCGCTGGTGATCGTAAACGTCATGCGCGGCGGACCTAGCACGGGGCTGCCTACCCGCGTGGCGCAGGGCGATCTCTTACAGGCGAAAAACCCGACTCACGGCGACGTAAACAGCATCGTTATTGCGTCTTCAAGCCTAGAGGAGTGCTATACGCAGACCGTTCGCGCGTTTAATCTCGCCGAGCGGTTTATGACGCCCGTGTTTTTGCTACTAGACGAAACGATCGGGCACATGCACGCAAAGGCCGTATTGCCGCAGATCGGCGAACTAGAGATCTACTCGCGCAAGCAGTTTAGCGGCGATCCGGCGGACTACCGCCCATATAGGGCCGCAGTAGACGAGCCTGCCGTGCTAAATAAATTTTTCGGCGGTTACCGCTATCACGTCACTGGCCTGCATCACGGCGAGACGGGCTTTCCGACCGAGGACGGCGTAGTCGTGGACTACAACATCAAGCGCCTTTTTAACAAAATAAATGCGCACGCGCACGAATTCGATCTTTGCGAGGAGTTTATGCTAGATGATGCGGATATTTGCATTATCGCGTTTGGCTCCGTGGCTCGCGCGGCAAAAGAAGCAGTGCTAAATTTACGCGAAAAAGGCGTAAAAGTAGGGCTTTTTAAACCCATCACGTTATTTCCGACGCCAAGCGCAAAGCTACGCGAAATCTCGGCTAAATTTAGCAAAATTTTGATATGCGAGTTAAATTTGGGCCAGTATACGGG
>CAUPYN010000152.1:0-5209 GCA_963515575.1 uncultured Campylobacter sp. | reverse complement strand
GATGATAGCTTTAGCTCTGCTTAGCGGGGCTAAATTTATCGTCGCAGACGAGCCTACGACCGACCTTGATCTCGTTTCGCAGGCTAAAATTTTAACTCTTTTGCGCGACGCGGCGCGTCAAACGGGCGCGGGAGTGCTGCTGATAACGCACGATCTTTCCGTAGTGGCCAAGCTTGCGGACGACGTTTACGTTATGGAGCGGGGCGAACTAGCTCAAAGCGGCGATACGCGCGAGATATTTTCGGCGCCGACTTTGGCTGCGACAAGAGAGCTTTTGCGGGCTCATTTTGCGCTTTACGCCGGTATGACGGGAGAGTTTAGCCGCCAAAAAACCGCAAACGAAGCCAAATTTATAAAACCCGGCGCCTATGATTTGCGGACGTTTAGCGCGCAAGTAGCGCAGGATTCTGAGCCGGGGTATTGCAAGCTAAAATTTAGCGAGGATAAATTTACCCAAGCTAACGAGCCTAAGGAACCCGAGCAAATTTATGCCCCGGAAGGGCTTTTGGGCGCGGCGGAGGCGAAATTTCACGCTCCAAGCGAGCCGCAAGGAGACGATCTAAAAGAGGGCTACAAGGACGAAAAACGCCTATGTGCAGAGGCTAGCGACCCAAATGCTAAGACAAATCCCAAAACAAATACCCAAACGGGCGCTCCTAAAAACCAACAAGACGCGCAAAGCTCGGACGAAAACAAAATAGCGCAAAACGATAAGGATATGCAAAACCGTGCTTTGAGTCCGGAAAATGGGCGAAAAACAGCTTCGGTAAGCGCAAATGACGATTTGCCTAACCAAGACGCGCCGATTTTTAAATTTAACGACGAGGCCGGTTTTTTTTGAGCTAAAATCTCAAGCGACGGAGCCGAATTTAGACGTGCAAGATGAGTATGTCAGCTATGACGGCGGATACGTCTTTAGCTTTGGCGAAGATATCTTGCTAAAGCAAGGCAAAGATACAAACGGCGCAGATGGCGAAAAAACAAGCCTTGGCGTCAAAAACAAGATAGATAAAAGCGCCGTAAATTTAACGAAAAATCAAGCCGTTTGGGCCAAGGCGCATGCAAGCTTGATGAATGAAAACGCCGAAAATAGCCCAGCCCAAACGCAGAGCCAAACCGCGTCCGCGCAAGAGGACGTAAGTAAAACCGCGCTATATGAGGCCGATTCTGCCGCCTGCTGGCAAACGCGCCAAGGCCGGGCCTGGCCTAACGCAGAAGAAAATACTCGCGATTCCAAGCTTTCGCCACTACTAAAGGCATGCGGTATCGGCTGCGGGTTTGAGAGCGTATCGTTTTTGGGCAAGCGTACGCGCAAGGACGTTTTAAAGGGCGTTAGCTTTGAGATAAGGCAGGGCGAGGCTCTGGGGCTGCTAGGCAAATCAGGCTGCGGCAAAAGTACGCTAGCCAAGGTTTTGACCGGGCTTTTGCATCCTAGCGAGGGCTGGGTGGAATTTGACGGCCGTAGGCTAAATTTAACGGATTTTGATGCAAAAAGGGAGTTTTATTCGCAAGCTCAAATCGTATTTCAAGACGCGCCAAGCGCCGTAAATCCGCGATTAAGCGTGCGAGAAGTTATCGAAGAGCCGCTGCTATATCTAACCCGCATGCCCGCAGCGCAGCGACTAGAGCGCATAAGGCGGCTACTAAAAACGCTTGAGATAGACGAGAGTTTTTTAAACAAAAAAGCCTCGTTATTAAGCGGAGGACAGCTCTCGCGGGTAACGATTGCGCGCGCTTTGGCGGCTGAACCTAGGCTGGTCGTTTTAGACGAGGCGCTAAGCTCTCTTGACGCGCCTTTGCAAACGTCGATCCTGCGGGTGCTTGAGCGGTTAAAAGGTAAAGTTTCGTTTCTTTTTATCACGCACGACATTAGGCTCGTGCTGATATTTTGCGACCGTATCGTTTTGATGGATGAGGAGGGGCGTATCGCGCAGACGGCTACGGCTTTTCAGAGCTTTACCTGTGCGGCTGGTAAGGAGCTAGAAGGCGCCGTGCTGCCTCCGTTCCCGAGTTTTTAGTCGGTTTTTTACAAATTTGGGCTACTTATCGGCCCGCTTTTTTAGCCGTTTTAAAGATTTATAGCCGATTTAGGGTCGTTGCGGCGTGATATAGCTCTAGTTTTTTGCATGCCGATAAACTCTTGCGGTTAGATTTTAGTTAAACTTGCTCGGCGATTAAAATAGCTTTAGCATTAAATAATCAATGTAGTTAAATTTAGATCATATTTATAAAATATCCGTCGCGAAGCCTAAGGCTTTGATTTTACTTGGCTCGCTAAGGCGGCTATGGCGCTATTTTACGCCTTTTTATTGCTATTTGCGGATACGGCGCAGTCAGTTTAAGTCGCTAAACCTCTTCTATCAAGTAGCGCTTAAAGCGCTATATCTCGCCAAAATACCGCCGTGATTTGATGTTTGTAGCAAAATTTCAGTTAAGATTAAAATAGTTAAATTTACGGCATTGCGGTAAAAAGCCGCTTTTTTGGCACGAATCGCAAAATTTAGCGATCAGATCGGTATAATCGGTTAAATTCCGTAATATTTTATATATAATTTTACAAGAAATATTATGTATTTTTGTAAATTTGCCGTATGTTAATGCGGTTTATTAAATTTTTACGGTCATAAACTACATACGTATCCATAGATATTCTGCGCATTAGGATTAATAAACCTCGCATTTTGTATTAAATTTGATACAAAAATGCGGTGGCTCGGGAGTAAGCGGCGGTAAATTTTAAATTTATAATTTATTTTTAGTAAGCCAAATCAAATTTGAAATAAAATATTTAATATTTTTGCGGGTTAATCCCAAAAAGCTCTTGAATTTTAAACCTACGGCCGAGTTCATAATCCGGCCGCAAAAATATATAAAACCGCCTAAAATTTTAAAAAATTAGAAAGCAAAAAATCATTTTTGGTTTTTTTAAAAGTACCATGCAAATTTAGCTAATTTTTCTCGTTTTATTCGTTTTTTAAAACGCGATAAATGCACGAAGCTTACGCCCGTAAAAGCACGGATTTATGCGGTAAATTGGCAAAAACGCGCTTAAATAAACGCTAAAAAATAAAGACGCAAACGAGCAGGAATCTAAAATAAATTTTTAAAAAGCATCGTATCAAAATCCAAAAAGCCCAAAATAAAATTTTTCCGAAAAATACATCGCAGACGGCAAGCAAAGCACGAGAGTTATGGCTTTTAAATACCTCAGGCAGCGGGCTTAGCGGCGTTACTCCTCGCTTAGCTCCTCGGCTACCTGAGCGGCGAGCTTTAGCTTTTCGCTATCAAAATGCGTGTAAATGCGCGAAGTGTTTAAGCTCGCGTGCCCAAGCGCTTCTTGCACTAAAACGAGATCCTTTTGCTTTTTGTAAAGCATCGTGGCAAAGGTATGACGCAGCATGTGAGCGCCGTTTTTTTCCTTGCGGATGCCTGCTTTAAAGAGGATCTGCTCGACGATGCGGCTCACGTAGGCCTGCGTTAGGCGCGTGCCTTTTTTGTTGATAAAAAGATAGCCTTCTTTATTTATATAGTTTATCGCGATAGCGTCCAGGTGGGCTTCGATGAGGCGGCGCTTTATCATCACGACGCGGTATTTGTTGCCTTTGCCGCGGATTCTTATGACGTAGAGCTCGCCGTCTTCTGCGATATCTTTGCGCTTTAGATTTAGCGCCTCACTCACGCGGATACCAGTGAAAATAATGATTTTTATGATGAGCTTGTTGCGGTTGGCGTTGCTTTTAAACTCCGCATTTTCGATCGCCTCCAAAAACCTTTTTACCTCATCTTCGCTCATAAACTCAGGCAGCTTTTGCCCGCGCGCTCCGCCCACGCCGCCCCAGTTTTTTAGCTCGATGTCAAAGACGTGCGCCTTGCCGTCCTCTTCGTTTTGCTTATCCAAAAATGCGAAAAAATTTATCGCGCTTATGCGGTAGTTTTTTTTGCTAGCATCGCTTAGCCCGCCCGTGACGCTAGCTAGCACCTCGCTTAGCAGCTCCTCATCGATCTGTTTTAGGCTCTCTAGCTCGTAAAATTTGAGCGTCTCGAATATCTTTTTAAGCGGATTAAAGTATGTATTTATACCCGTTAGCCCGGCGTTTCTAGCCGATTTTACGAGGCCGTCTAGCTGGTCTATGTTTTTTATCTCGCGGCTAAGGGCGAAATTTACGCTTGCTAGCGCCTTTGGGTCGCGAAGCTCTTTGTTTGAGAGTGAGCTAAGCTTAAATTTGACGTATCTCGTGAGCCAAAATATAAACGAGTTTTCAAAACTATCTTTGCAATCAAGCGCGTATTTCAAGATATTCTCCTTAAATTTATAAAAAATTGAAAAGCATTATAGCTAAAATCTGCGCTATTTTGCCAGTCTAAAATCGTTTAATCTTTTTATAAATTTAATGTCGCAAATCAAGCTTTAAACGGCAAAAGTCGATAAATTTAAGTGCGCTAAATTACGAGGTAGAGATAAACGTAAATTTTGCGTTCGGATTTAGCAAAACAGGATAAATTTACGTAAGAATTTAGGCTTAAAGTTGTGTTTTTGCGGTAACGCGAATAAATATAGGATAAATAAACTTCAAACCCAAAGAGTCTAAATTTAGTTGCAAAATCGCTTACGAAAATTATTTTAGATAAATATCTAAGCTCAAATTTAGCTCGTCGATGACGCTAAGCATCTGCCTGGCGTATATTTCTCCTACTAAAGCAAAATAGGTAAAATTTGTTATCCATAAAGGCTAAGCTAGGCGATTTTAGCGTATTTTTGTAGACTTTTATATATTTAGCTTGCCCATAAACGAGGGCGTGAGCAGGTATCTAGCCTCCACCTTATCCGTCGTAAAAACTCTAAAATTTTTGTTAAATTTGACGTCGTCGAGTAGCTCTTTTTCGCCTAGAAATTTAGTGTTAAAATCCTTACTCACGGCGACCGTTTTGCCGCGAAATTTCTTGTTAAACTCGCAAACTAGCACGCTACCTTTGAAGTCCGAATACTTATCAAACGCGTACTTTAGTAGGACGAACGCGGCGACGTATTTGTTATTTACGCGCGGGTATTCGCGCTCGTGATTGATGACCTCGCACAAGTTAAATTTGACGCCTTTATAGACGCCGCGCACGCTATCTTCGCTATAAAAAACGCTTGGTCTATATATCCCCGCCGCGTCAAATTCACTCTGCGAGATGCCGCCATAAGCGCTATAGGTAAAGCTTTCGT
>CAUPYN010000151.1:0-5229 GCA_963515575.1 uncultured Campylobacter sp. | reverse complement strand
GCCCCGAACCGTTTAAATTTAATCTCTCCATCGCCATACGCCGCACGAGCGCAAATTCGTCCTTTAGGGCTAAAATTTCGCCGATTTTGGCCGCTTCGTCTTTGCTTTTATCCGATAAAATTTGCAGCGCCTTGATATACGCCGTCTGCGCTCTCACGCCCTCGCCGAGCTCTTGCAGCGCGTCCAAAGCCTGTAGCGCGCCCCCATAATCTTTTAGTTTTTCGAAAATTATCGTTAGCGATTTTAACGCGATTTGATTTCGCGGAGAGATCTTTAGTGCCTCTAAAAATACGCTCTTTGCGCGCTCTAAAAAGCCCGCCTTAAAATAAGTCTGCCCAAGATCGGTGAAAATTTGCTCCTTTGCCGCGCGGTTTTTAGCCCGCTCCAAAGCTACGGCATAGACGTTGATAGCTTTTTCAAAATACCCGCTTTTTGAAAACGTCCCCGCCAAAAAGCACATCGTAGCCGTATCCGCGCCCGAGTTTATCAAAAGCTGTTTGTTTTCGTCGCTCAGGCCCTGAGATTTACCGAATTTTTTCAAAAATCCCGCGATCTCCGCCTTTTCGTCCTTACTCTTAAAAACGCCCCACGCATAGCTAAAAACGGCGATCACGAGCACTGCGGCGACTAGCACCACGAGACCGAAAATCGGGTCTCTAAATTCGATAAAAAATATATCCAAAATGCCGCTTTCTAAAGTCAAATTTAACGCCGATTATAGCAAAACGATTGTATAATCTCGCTTATGATCGATCCAAAATCAATAGAAAGACTAAAAGCGCAAACCGATATCGTCGATGTCGTCGGGCACTATCTGCCGCTGAAAAAAAGCGGCACGAACTTCGTGTGCGTCTGCCCGTTTCACGACGATAAAAACCCGAGCATGAGCGTGAGCCCGTCGCGCGGGATATTTCACTGCTTTTCGTGCAAAGCCGGCGGCGACGCGATCAAATTCGTAATGGACTACGAAAAGCTAAGCTACCCCGAAGCCGTCGAAAAGATCGCGAGTTTGCAAAATTTCACGCTAAACTACGTGCGCGGCGGCGAACCGGCGAAAGAAAACAAGCACATCCTAGAAAACGCAAACGCCTTTTACCGCTCGCTGCTCTATAAAACTCCAGCAGCCGTCGAGTATCTGTACTCGCGCGGTATAACAGACGAGCTAATAGATAAATTTGAGCTGGGTTTCGCGCCTGAGAGCGCGCAAACGATAAGGCTGCTGCAAAACGAGCAAATCGAACCCAAAGAAGCCCTAGAAATCGGCATCGTAAAGCAAAACGAAAACGGCATCTACGCGAGTTTCATAAACCGCATCACCTTTCCTATCTACACACACGCAGGACGGCTAGTGGGATTTGGCGGGCGCACGATCAGCGGCAACCCCGCTAAATACGTAAATTCGCCCCAGTCCGCAGTTTTTGACAAATCAACGCTTTTTTACGGCTACCATCTGGCGAAGCGCGAAATTTTCACCAAAAATCAAATCATAATCACCGAAGGCTACATGGACGTCATCATGCTGCACAAGGCGGGCTTTGGTAACGCCGTAGCCGTGCTTGGAACCGCGCTCACGACCAAGCACTTGCCGCTTTTAAAACGCGGCGAGATTAGCGTCATCTTGTGTTTTGACGGCGACGACGCGGGTATAAACGCCGCGACGAAGTCCGCCCTGCTGCTCGCGCAAAACGAAATCGACGGCAGCGTCGTCATCATAGAGGGCGGCGCAGATCCGGCCGATATGGTGGTAGCGGGCAAGATAGAGTATCTGCGTCAAATTTTTGAAAGTGGCACAGAGATCGGAGAATTTTACATCAGGCATCTAGCTAGCGGCTTTGACCTCTCGCGCCCCGTGCAAAAGCAAAAGGCGCTAGAAGCGATCCAGGCGTTTACCGCGAGCTTAAAGCCCGTCGTCGCAAACTCCTACGTCCCGCTCGTGGCAAAAATTTTAAAGATAGCCGAGGGGTCGTTTCGCCTCTCTCGCGGATCAAATTCGGCGGCGCGGCAAGGCTACGGCGGGACGGAGCAAAACGCGCAGGGTTACGAAACGCAAAATTTACGGGCAAACTCGGGACGCAAAGACCCGCTAGAAATCCAAATTTTAAAAACGATGATAGAAAACGAGAGTCTAAAAAAATTTATTTTAGAAAATTTAAAGCCCGATTATTTCGCGCGCCACAGGGCAGTCTACGAGGCGATAGCAGCGGGAGCGGACGCGAACGATCCGTCCGTGCGCGAGATAATATTTGAAAAATACGAGGCGTTTAAAAACGAGGAGGAAATTTTACAAAATCTAAAATTTTTTAAAACAAGATTTTACAAAAATTTATACAAAAAGTATTCGGCGTCGCAAATCTCGCTAGAAGAAAAGCAACCGATACTAAAAAAAATCAACGAAATTTTAAAGGAACTTAAAAAATGAAAGCATTAGTTTTATTTAGCGGCGGGCTTGATAGTATGATCTCTATCAAGCTTCTAACCGGCCAAGGTATCGAAGTTACGGCGATCCACATCGATATCGGCTTTAGCGGCGACGAGAAAAAGGCGGAAATTTTACGCCGCCGCGCGAACGAAGCCGGAGCCGGGTTTAAGATCGTAGATATCAGAAACGAATACCTGCGCGAGGTGCTTTTTACGCCAAAGCACGGCTATGGCAAGCACTTTAACCCCTGCATCGACTGCCACGGATATATGTTTAAAACGGCGCTTGCGATGATGAGCGCGGAGGGCGCTAGCTTTATCGCTACGGGCGAGGTGATCGGCCAGCGTCCGATGAGCCAAAGACGCGACGCGATGGCGCAGGTCAAAAACGCCGCGGGCGACGAGGATGATCTCATCTTGCGCCCGATGTCCGCGCAGTTGATGAAACCCACAAAGCCCGAGCGCGAAGGCTGGGTCGATCGCAGTAAGCTGCTAGGCATCAGCGGGCGCGACCGCAAAAGGCAGCTTGCGCTTGCCAAGGAATTTGGCTTTAGCGAATTTGAGACGCCAGGCGGCGGGTGCTTGCTCACGATCGAGAGCTTTTCAAATAAAATCAAAGATTTCATCAAATTTGACCCGGATATGACTAGCGCGGATATGCAGCTGCTGCGTATCGGGCGGCATCTGCGCCTGGCAAACGGCACCAAAATGGTCATCGGCCGCGACGAAAACGACAACGCCAAACTGCTAGCTCTAAATAATCCGAAATTTACGCAGATCAAATTTGACGAGGGCGTCGTGGGCGCGACTAGTCTCGTGGAGGCTAAATTTAACGAGTCCGACCTCGAGTTTGCCGTGCGGCTGGCGCTTGCTTATACCAAGACGGATAAAGACGCGGCGGTGCGAGCTAGGATCGGCGAACGCGAGATTTGCGTGAAGCCTTTTGAGAGCAAAGAGCCTGCGCAGGAGTTTTTCGTAAATTAAATTTAAGCGTTTAGATTAAAGCTGCGTTCCCACGTTAAATTTTGCGGATTAAATTTAAAAAATGCGCGAGATAATTTAAAATCGTAAGCTAAATTTAAGAGCTTTGGGTTTTAAAATCATCCGTAAAAAGCAACCTATCGACTAAATTTGGCGGCTAAATTTAACGGTTTAACCGTAAGCCGCATTAACGCGTTTTGCCTTAGCTCGCGGTCCGCTTAGCTAAAACCATCGGCGCTAAAACTGGACTTTGGGCTTTAATCTACTCAAGCAAAAAAAGCTAAACGCATTGATAAAGACATCTTCTTAGCTTAATTTACCCTTATAGCGCGCTTAAAGCAAGCAGAGCCGTGAAACTCGCTCTTGCGGTAAAAGCTAAATTTCGGTTGCAAAAAGCTTTTGGCGGCGATTTAAAAGATGCGATTTAAGCGGTGTATCAATCGCGCGCTGATTTGGCTTATTTATTGAGCTAAATTTAGCTAGGGGACGCACCCGATGACGGGGTTTTATTTTTAAGATTTAGCTTGATAGCGGCGATTTTTCGTTTGCTAGCGCCTAAATCTATAAACGCCGCAAATCTAGGCGCCAAAGCGATTTTTAACTATAGGTTTTGCTCTTTAAAGCCCTGCAACTTCGCCAAAACGCTCTTTGTAAGATTTTTTGCTATTAATCGGGGCTAAATTTATATGCGGCAACTTGCGCCCCCCCGTTTGCTTGCGCGGCTCGTACCCGCGCGAAGTTTTACGATTTTTATTCACACCTTAAGCGCGAAATAGCCTTAGATTTATCTACTCGGATGCAAATTTAGCGATTTTACAGCCTTGATTTTGCTTACTTGCGCGCTAAAAAATAAAGCTTGAAACGAGTGCTTGCGGTATTTTGCCGTTAATTTATAGCTGCCGCGCACCGTAAATCCCAATTACAACAAAGCGGCCGCAAAAACCAGCCCCATATTGTTTTACGGGCTTTAAAACGACAACGACCCAAATCTGTTTGCCGTTTCGTAACCTTAAACCAAAACAAGCCTTAGCTTAATTTTACCGTGATAAAACCAAAATATTTTCAGATTTTATTTTATTTTGATATATTTTAAGTATAATTCTCAATTTAATATAATATGAAAGTTTTTGCAATGGATTATCAAGGATTATTTTTAACGGCGCAGTTTCTAAACGATAGAAAAAAGGCTAGCAGAAAGGAAATAACGGCGTTTTTAGCAAAAAGCATAAACGCCTCGCAAAGCAAAGCCGACGCACTCATAAATGCGTTAGCCGCAAGCGCAGCGATTTTAAATTTGCCGCCTCCGCAAAGGCTAGTCGTAAAAACCGGACGCGGGATATACGAGATAAGCCAAGCCGGAGAAAAAATACTAAAAGGCAAAGACGCGCGGCAAAATTTTATG
Organism: uncultured Campylobacter sp.; assembly: GCA_963515575.1. Lineage (GTDB taxonomy): Bacteria > Campylobacterota > Campylobacteria > Campylobacterales > Campylobacteraceae > Campylobacter_A. The sequence goes on along the minus strand of CAUPYN010000151.1, from coordinate 428 downwards.
CGAAAACTAGATGAAATTTACGGCGCCGCACAAGAGCAGCAAGCACCAAAACGCCCCTCGCCCAAGATACGAGAATACATAAAAGACGTCGCCTTAGCCTTGCTTTGCGAGCTAAAAGATAAATTGGTCGGCGAGTTAAAATCAAAACCCGTGCAGGCGTTTAAATCGCTCGCGCTAAAACTCGTTAAAAAACATAAAATTTTAGGTAAAATTTATGCCTTTAGACATATTTTTATCGCGGTTTTGGCGGCTAAACTCGCATTTGAGGCCTTTCAAATCCTAAGGCGCAGGCGCGAGAAAAGACTGCAAACGGCTACTTTAGGTTAAATTTAGACTTTCATAGCATTTGAAGGCGAATGATTAAATTTATACTTAACAATATGCAGTAAAAAAATATAATCAAAAAATAATATATTAGATATTTGACG
>CAUPYN010000150.1:0-5291 GCA_963515575.1 uncultured Campylobacter sp. | reverse complement strand
AATGCGACCAAGACCCTTCATCTGTATCAAAAAATCACCGTCGTAGAGGATGGCGACGAGCGCTTGGCAGAGGATAACGAGCATTTTATAGGCCTAAAAGAGGCTAGAAAGGTTGATAGCGGAGTAGATATCGGCGATGAGCTAACATACGAGCTATCTACAGATAACCTCGGCCGAACCGCCGCGCAGACGCTTCACAAGGAGCTTGAGTACCACATCCAGCGCTTGATGGAGGAAAAAATATTCCAAAAGTATCAAGACATGGTCGGGCACATGGTTTTTGGCTCCGTTACGCGCGTGGATAGCGAGGAAAATACCTTCATCGAGATAGACGAGCTGCGAGCCGTGATGCCGCGCAAAAACCGAATAAAAGGCGAGAAATTTAAACCGGGCGACGTCGTAAAGGCCGTCATAAAAAGCGTCTATATCGACAAATCTATGGGCATCAAGGTCGAGCTAAGCCGCACGTCGCCAAAATTCCTCGAAGCTCTGCTAAAAGCCGAAGTGCCGGAGATCAAAGACGGCCTCGTGCTGATCGCCGCTAGCGCTAGAATCCCGGGCGAACGCGCTAAAGTAGCCCTCGTGGCAACTTCACCTAACGTCGATCCCGTGGGCGCGACCGTCGGCACCAAAGGCGTGCGCATAAACGCCGTCACAAAGGAGCTAAACGGCGAAAATATCGACGCGATCGAGTATTCGGCCGAGCCTGCGATCCTCATCACCCGCGCGATGGCGCCGGCGATCATAAGCTCCGTAAAAATCGGCGAGGATAACAAAGCCGTCGTGAGCCTAGTAACCGAGCAAAAGAGCAAGGCTATCGGCAAAAGCGGCATAAACATCAGGCTAGCTAGCATGCTAACGGGCCACGAGATCGAGCTAAACGAGCTAGGTGCTAGAGGCGAGAGCAAAGACGAAAACGCGAAGGATCTAAAGGCGCTGTTTGGCGATCTGTAGCTGATTTGAACTATTTGGTCGCACTTTTTGAGGCGGTAAATTTAGGGCGCGACACCGGGGTCAAATTTGAGTAAATTAAATTTATCTCAAATTTGATCCACTTCGTTTGCTAAAATTTGCCGCTTTTTATTTTCTATTTTTAATGCGTTAAATTTTATTCATAAATCAACAAATTTGCCGCGCTTTTCTCGCAAACCAGCACCGTAAAAATCTGACGCTAAATTTACAAAACCGCCGTACCCGTAAAGCAAATAAATCCGATACATTTAAATATAATTTAAAAATATTTAAGGACGCAATATGTAAAATACCCGCAACAACCTCGCAGGATCAAAAATGAACGCAAAATCGCCGAATCAAACCAAACCCCTCAAAAAGCTACTTTTGATATCCTTGATCGCCCTCATCGTCGGCAATGCCCTGATGTACGTAAGCCAAAGAAACGAGTGGCTCTACGACGGGCAGCCGTATCCAAAAGCAAAAGAGTGGCTAATAGGCGCAAATTTTATGATGGTGTACGGCAACTTTCTAACCAAACTCCCCTTTGTCGATGAAAAAAGCCTTATCGTCCAGCCCGTGCTTGCCCTGCAGGATTATTTTATAAAAAGATGGAAAGAAAATTTACCTGACGACGATGCGGAAAAATACGCGGACTGGTATATTTTTAGGCTGCCTGATGTATATCATGGACACATCAGGCAGCACCGTCCTATACGGTAACAACAAATATTCTTTTGAAGAGACGATAGAATTTAACGAAAAAGCCTGGGAAACTATAGAAAATATGGTGAAATTTGAGGCTAAGGATAAGATGTTTCAAAAAATCAGGCTTGCGGCTTTTAATAACTTATCGATTATTTTCACGAATAATTTTACGGCGTATTGGATAAAAAATCCTCTGTATTCTAAGCCCAAATCTAAAAACTATAGGTCGGACGAGTCTCAAGTAAACATACCAAAGATGCTTAAAGACGTCAAACAGCACGAAAGACTCATAAAGCTGCGCGAATATATAAAATATATGAACGCGCTTTACTCTTCAAAGTATCCCGAAATTTACGACAAAGCTCGCAAAGCGGATACGGCAGAATACCTTGAAAACAAAAGAATACACGCGATAGTAAGCCAAATTTTATACTGGTAAATACGTACAAATAGGCATGCAAACATAGACGGCTTTTGTCAAATGGATAAAAACGAGTACCTAAAAGACTACATCGAAACTAGAAAATGGTTTTTGGCAAACGAGGATGATCTGAAAGCTAAAGGAGTTAGTATAAAATCGACCGTAATAAAATCAGTGGACGACAAGATAAAAGAGGTTTGCGAGGACGTTAAATTTTAAAATGCGCCGCGAAATCGTCAAATTTTATAAAATGTTAGCGAGATAAATTTAAGATTAAGGCGGCGAGTAACCGCCAAATTTTAGGTTATTTATTTTTAGTAGAGCGGTACATCGGGTGCTGATAGTCGTTCCTCTCGCAACCGGCAGCTAAAAATCCAAATACCAAAGCAAGCGCGCATAATATAACTTTTCTCATTTTCTCCCTTTTTTGAATTTCATTTTCGCGCGATTATAGCAAATTTAGCCAAATTACCAAAATCGACGCGGCCAAATTTGACGAAATTTAGACTAGACAATTTTGCATCAAATTTGTAGCAGTTTTGCAAGAACCGAACAGTATATACGTCAAATTTGCCAGGCCCCAGCATGCGACGGATTCGCGCTTGCAGGCAAATTTCCTCGCCGAAATTTATCCCGCCTCGCGACGCATCGAGCCGTAATATATTAAATTTTTATCCAAAAAAACGTAGAATATCTTATCTTAAATTTAAGGAAAAATCCGTGTTGCAAGCATTAGCGCTTAGATATAGACCGCGAAATTTTAGCGAGCTCGTAGGCCAGGAGGCCGTCAGTACCAGCCTCACGCACGCTCTTGACGAGAGCCGCCTTACCCACGCCTACCTTTTTTCTGGGCTTCGCGGTAGCGGCAAGACCTCGAGCGCGAGGATATTTTCAAAGGCGCTCGTTTGCGATCACGGCCCGACCAGCCAGCCCTGCGAGCAGTGCGCCAACTGTATCGCCGCAAACGAAGGCCGCCACATCGACATCATCGAGATGGACGCCGCCAGCCACCGCGGTATCGACGATATAAAGGGGCTCATCGAGCAGACCAAATACGCTCCGGCGATCGCGCGCTTTAAGATTTTTATCATCGACGAGGTGCATATGCTCTCCACGCCCGCGTTTAACGCGCTGCTAAAGACGCTCGAGGAGCCGCCGCCATACGTTAAATTTATCCTAGCTACGACCGATCCGCTCAAGCTCCCGGCCACGGTGCTATCGCGCACGCAGCATTTTAGATTTCGCCAGATCTCGCGCCCGGACGTCGTCGCACATCTTGATTTTATCCTAAACCGCGAAAACGTCCCGCACGAAAAAGAGGCCCTCGAGATCCTCGCTCGTAGCGGTGCGGGCTCGCTGCGCGACACTCTCACGTTGCTAGATCAGGCCATCATCTACGCCAAGGGTGAGCTCACGCAAAGCGCCGTCGCGCAGATGCTAGGACTCCTTGATCCGCAGCGCATAGAGGAGATCTTAGCACTCGTTATGAGCGGCGATAAACCTGCCGTTAGTGCGGCGGTAGCGCAGCTGGAGAGCTACGACGCCGAGATGGTGATAGACGAGATAACGGCAAATCTCAAGGCAAATTTCCTCGCGCAAAGTCCGAAATACTCGCTGCTTTTATACGAGAGATTTTTTAGGATCCTATCGCAGGCGCGCTCGATGCTAGGCGTCAGCAGCGACGGCGGATTCGTGCTTGGCGTGATGCTTTTTATGATGATCGAGGCGATAAATCTAAAATCGATCGACGAGATGATAGCCGTGGACGCGAGGGAAAAATTTGCGGATTCACAGGCTCGCTCAGCTGATTTTAGCGCTTCTCGTGCGGCGTCAAATTTTGCTAGCGGACGAGGCGAAGCGACTAAATCTGCGCCTACTGCGCAGGCGGGTCAAATTTCAACCTCTGCAGATGAGTCAAATTTCATGGGCGCAAACGCGGCTAAACTCGCCTTGCAAAACGGCGCGACTCAGGGGCAAAATTTAAGCCCAAAGACACTGGTTGGCTCGGTAAATTTGGGTGCCCAGACGCCTCAGGAGCCGGGTGGCCAAACCGGCGCCACGAAAACTCCAAATCCGGCTTACGAGGCGTTTTTGGCTAAAATTTACGACCGCAGCTTTGATCTTGGCGAGTGCTTTAAAAACTGCATCGAGTTTTTGGACTTCTCAAGCGGCTGCATGAGTCTAGCCTCAAGTGCGGCCGGAGATGATCAGAGGCGGCTTCGCGAGAGCTCGAAGGTGATTTTGCAGATCTTGCGCAGTCTTTTCGGCGAGAGCGCAAAGATAAAGATAACTCCCAAGCAAAGCCCGGATGTAGGGGTGCAAGAGCAAAAGGGTGCGGCAAATTTGGATAACGAGCGCGGCGGTGCGGCAAAATCTGAGAGCAATGAGGTGACGCCAAACCAGGCTGGCTCCAAATTTGACTCGGACGACGCGCAAGAAAATTTAAGCCAAAACGACCAAGCGCAAGAGTCCGAGTCCTCAAATTTGACTGAAAATTTGTTTTCGGACAGTAAAGGGGAGAGCGTGACGGCTGCGCCCTCGGAGCAAAATTTGGGCGCCGAATTTAAAAGCAGCGAGCCGGACGAGCAAACGCAAAATTTGACGCCACAAACGCAAGTGGATATTTTGCAAGCGGCAAGCGACTCGGCCCCGAGCGCGCAAACTAATAGCGACTCGTTACGCGACGAAACCGAGACCTTAAATTTAAACGAAAATACGGCAAATTTGACGCAAAACTCGCAAACGCAGGCGGGTTTAGATCAGCTGACAGGGCCTAAATTCGCGCCCGATTTTGAGAGTATGCGCGACGACACGCACGATTTTCATGAGGCGTATTCGCTGAAATTTAAGACCGATGACGGCGCCATAGCGGGGGCGGATCTGGCGTTTTTAGACGACGAACTAAAGCGGCTAGAAAGCCAAAATGCCGCGAAAACGGAGCAAAAACCAAGCAGTACTGCTAAATTTAACCAAAACAGCGCGCCGCAAACGGCAAACTTCGGCGAGTCGCCCTTTGATCCGGACGATGTGAGCGAGATGTTTAGCGAGGCGGCGGACTATGAGGGTACCGCCGCACCATTTGAACAAGACGCGAGCGAGCCTGTAAACGCGGCTGTAAGGCAAAATTTAGATACGGCAAATTTAAGCGGCGAAGAGTTTCAAAGCGAAGCTAATTTTGACGACTCGTCCTCAAACGAGGCAAATTTGAACG
>CAUPYN010000149.1:0-5351 GCA_963515575.1 uncultured Campylobacter sp. | reverse complement strand
CTTAGTTGCTTTGGCAAATAGCCGTTTATGATATTGATTTCTTTTTGCTCGTTTTGCGCTAGATCGTCCCTGCCGCCGTTTTTATACTGCTCGATAGAGTCCATGCGGCGTTTGATCTGGGTTTGCAGGATCGGTAGCACCTTTTCATCCGTCATTTCGGCGCGCTCATCGACTTCTACTTGCTTGATGACCGAGTTTATGAGCCTTAGCGTGTCGCGGCGAAAGTTATCTTTTTCTTTCATCGCAGTCTTGATGTCCTCTAAAATTTGCTCCCTAATCGTCATTTTTTCTCCTTTAAATTTAAGTAGGCAAATTATAACGAAGCTAAAATTTAAAGCTAATAAAACCGCCTAAATTTGGCTTGCTTAAGAAAAATATAGTTATAATTAGCCATTCATTTTTAAAAGGACTTGCTTGAGAAGCGACAATCTCTTTGCATTTGCGATCTTTATAATCACCGCGTTTGGATTTTTCGTTTGGGGCTATCAGTATATCCCGACTCATCACTTTTTGCTTTTTAGTATCGCTAGTATTTTCGGTATCTTTATGGCGTTTAACATCGGCGGTAACGATGTTGCAAACTCCTTTGGCACGAGCGTAGGCGCCAAGACCGTCACGATAAAGCAAGCCTTAGTTATCGCCGCTATTTTCGAGCTTAGCGGCGCGATATTTGCCGGCGGCGAGGTGACCAAAACCATACGCGAAGGCATAGTGAGCTTCCCGCAGGAGGGCACGGAGCCGATGCTTTTCGTGCTGATTATGATGTCGGCGCTTTTAAGCTCGGGCATTTGGCTATTTATCGCGTCTAAAAAGGGTCTACCTATCTCCACAACGCACTCGATCGTAGGCGGCATCGTCGGCGCCGGGCTTACGATGGGCTTTACGACGATGGGCGGAGATAAGGCTCTAGCTATGGTCTCCTGGGGCGAGATAGGCAGGATCGCCGTTAGCTGGGTGATCTCTCCGCTACTAGGAGGCATCCTTTCTTATTTCATTTACGGCTACATAAAATCTAAAATTTTGATCCCGACTCGTAAATTTACCCTAGAGCTAAAGGTGCTAAAACGCGAACGTAAAGCCTATAAAGAGCGCTATTTGCAAGAGCTAAAAACAAAACCAGAAAGCGAACAGATAAGGATACTAAGCAAGATCGCGGTCCTTGACGAGGATGACGTCGAAAGCGGCGAACGCAGCGAATATAAGCTCGCTATCAAAGCCATGAAAGAGCGCGAAAAAGAGATCGACACGTCAAAAGCCATGCGCAAACACATACCGATGGTAGCGGGCATCGGCGCGATCATCATCTCATCGATGATGCTTTTTAAAGGGCTTGAGCATCTAAATTTAGACCTAGGTTTTATCGGCACGATCTGGATCATCTGCGTCATCGGTATCGTCACCTATCTCGCTACGCTTGCGATGATAAACGTGATGAAAAAAGACAACGCCGAAAAGAGTACGAACCGCATTTTCTCGTGGTTTCAGATATTTACGGCCTCCTCGTTTGCCTTCTCTCACGGCGCAAACGATATCGCAAACGCCGTAGGTCCATTTGCCGCTATCCTAGACGTGCTAAAAACAGGCTCGATAAACGCCACCGCTCCGGTACCGGGTATCGCGATGGTAACTTTTGGTATCTCGCTCGTGGTTGGGCTTTGGTTTCTAGGCAAAGAGGTTATAGCTACCATCGGTAGCAAGCTAGCCGAGATCCTACCAACGACAGGATTTAGCGCCGAGCTAGCAGCCAGTACCGTTATCCTGCTAGCTACAAAGCTCGGCATCCCCGTCTCCTCGACGCACATCCTCATCGGCGCAGTGCTTGGTATCGGTATCCTAAACCGCGACGCCAACTGGAAAATGGTCAAGCCCATCGTGCTTGCGTGGGTCATTACCCTACCGATTGCAGGTGGCTCGGCGGCGCTCATTTATATGCTGTTAAAAACGGTGCTAGGATTATAAATTTGACCCGTAGTTTGGGCGCGGATTTGTAGTTTGCTTGCGTAAATTTTAATCTAAAGCTCGTAAAATCGGCGATTTTTTTATAAATTTGGGCTAAATTTAGCGCCCTCTTTGTCGTGCAAATTTGTGTTTAAATGAGTTTGCGTTTAAAATTTTATCGCTTGCATTTGGCATTTGCGCTCGGTCGGTAATTTTTAAAAAGGAAAAATATGAGTAAAATTTTATCCGCCGTATTTGCGACCTCGCTTGCTTTTACGTTCATAAGCGCGCAAGGATACGCAGCTATAAAACAAGCAGATCCCGCGATATCCACGAAAACGCCGATATCTAGGGCAGATGCGTTAAATTTTACGCCGAGTAAAAATACTAAATTCATATCGCAAACGGCAGGCGATGCGCCCCAAAAAGTAAATTCCGTCGATATCTACGTCTCAAATCTCTACTCGGCAAGCGGCGGAGTACCTAATTACGTACGCGTTTATGACGCGATAGACGGCCTACTCATGGAAAATAACGTAAAAAGTCTGCAAAAGGCAATAAAAATCATCGAGGACGCGCCGGGGCTAGTCGCGCCTAGCACGTTAATGACGGTTGCCACGCGCGCCTTTGATCTGGGACTAAAGGACGAAGCGACGTTTTGGTTTTATGCCGGCAAAAATAGATTCATCGTTTTTACCGAAGTCTTAGACGTCAAAGACCCGGTATTTGCTTCCACTATGGACGTAAATTTAGCCTTCGTTAAGCTTGTAGGCGACGTGATAAATCCCTACGCCTTTTGCGATCTAAAAAAGCAACGAGCCGCCGTTTCGCAGGCAAACGAATGGACGAAAGCCCACCCTTACGAGGCGGTATTTTTAGAGCGATTTCCGTCTAAATTTAAAGATCGCAAAGCCGCTCTCAAAAATGCCGAAGACTTATTAGAAAAAAGCCTGCAAAAGCAAGACGAGTATTTTGCGGATCCTAAAAATAAAGACGAATTTTTAAAAAAACGCAAGCAAAATCGCGCCGACGAGAGATTTTGCGACTAAATTTCGCGGCTAGTCACAGACTAAATTTAAATACGTCGGCTAAATTTGCAGGTAAATTTTGCACTCTAGGCAAAACGGGTAAGCGAGCTAAAATTTAGCCTAAATTTGCGGTTAATCTAGAAAGCGTGTAAAATCATGCTTAGTAAGCCGGAATGCATATCGGTTTTGCGGGTGCAAAGCGGTAAAAATCTAACGCTTAAATTTAGATGAAGCGGTTTTGTAAATTTAGCTTAAAATTTCGTGGCTAAAATTATATCAATCGCCGTAGATAAAGCGATAAGAGCTCAAAAACGCGGCACTAAATTTAAGCTTAAAAGCAAGCAGCCGCTACAAGCCAAACGCGCCGAAAAAGCCGAAAAAGCCGAAAAAACAAACGAAAAGTCCGAAAACGGCTTTAGCATTCGCGGCTTGTTTTTTGTTTTTTTAAAATCAAGACGCGACGATTTGCGCTACCTTCGCACCCCCCCCCATAGCCTTGAACGCACGGGCTTTCAAAAATGGGCTAATATACGCGAGGTTTTGCGGTAAATTTAAACAAATACAAACTAAATTAAAGGAAAAATATGGGACTATTTAAAAAGATATTAGGCGACGAGGCGAACGCAAAAAGCAGCCAAAATACAAACGATAAAGAAAACGAGCCGATTTTTTACGCAGACGGCGAAGACGCGGCGATGCTAGAGGCTTTTAAACGAGCTAGAGAGAGCTTTGGGTACTTTTGGCGCGAGCTATACTGGGAAAATCACCGCATTATCCCGGCGCTTGACTCCGCTTGCGTCAAGGTTGCCTTTTCGCAAGATATCGGCGGCCATACGGAGGTCGAGCACATGTGGATAAACGACGTGTATTTTGACGGCGAGCGCGTTTACGGCGTGCTGGCCAACGACCCAGGCATACTCACTAGCGTCGCAAGCGGCGACGAAGTCGCGGTGTCGCTAGAGCAAATCAGCGACTGGATGTTTGCTGTAGGCGGTAGAACATATGGCGGCTTTAGCGTGCAAGCCATGCGTAAAGCTATGAGTCAGGACGAGCGCGCCGAACACGACGAGGTATGGGGGCTAGATTTCGGCGATCCGGACGTAGTTTTGCTAGCCTACGAGCAAGAAAAACATCCGCAAAATCTCATCGAGCATCCGATGAGCGTAAATATGAAAGAAAAGTTACAAAAGTTTTTAAGCCAATATCCAAAAGAGATAGCGCAGGCCGACGATGAGGGCTATACGATGCTACACCGCGAGGCGATAGCCGGCAACCGTACGGCGGTCGAGATCTTGCTCGCTAAGGGCGCTGATAAAAACGCTAAAAATATCCACGGCAAAACTGCGCTAGACTACGCTAGGGCGCTTGGCTGGGACCACGTAGTACAGGCACTTAGCGAGTAGTTTATACTCGCAAGAAAGCTTAAATTTAAGAACTAAATTTAAGCTCATCCAAAAATGGCGGCGAGTAAAGGCGACTGCTTTGCTGTCGGTAAATTTACCTAGTATACTGTAAACGAAAGATCGCGGTTACGGGCTTGCAAACAAGCCTTTTGCCGCGGTTACGTATCTAAATCTCTCCCGCAAAATCAAGCCCGAAGAATTTAACGTATAAGTCCGCTATCTCTTTAGATGCTTCTTCTATGACTAGGTTTAGCTCATCGTTATTTATCGTTGCGTTGTTATCGCTCTGCGGCATTTTTGCTCCTTCGTTTTTGGATTAGTTTATTTGATATTAGTTTTTCTTTATCTTGACCACTTATATTGGCGTCGATATAGATTACCTTATCCGTATCTCCTATGCGTATTATTGCGTCCATCTTTTTTTGTTCGTTTGCCCACGACATAAATGTTCGTACGTCTTGAAAAGTTCCATCAGGCTCGGTGCAATATTTTTCTAAATTTTTTATGGGCATGTCTACATAAAACGGTCTTTTTTTATTTATGTTTTCTCCATCTATCCATCTTATTTTATACCATAGATAAGTATCGTGACACTTTTTATATGCCTCTTTTAGCTCCTCTTTAGTAGGTTGCCCCGAAACGTTGTTGTCTAGTAGTAAATTTAGCATAGGTTCGTAGTTTGGCATATATTCCATATCTTTAAAATAGTTGCCGTTCTCGTCAAAATACCCCATACTAAATAGTATTTGTAGCATCTCGGTAAAGTTGCCAAAGGTAATATAATCAAAAGGCAATATCCAGCCTTTTGAGCCTTCGTTTTTCTGACCGTATTTTACTTCGTACTCTACAAATATATTATCTCCGTCGATAGTCAAGCTTTTTATCCTATCGTTTTGGGGCGCTTTTAAATATCTTTGAATTTTTTCTTTATTGCTAAATTTAACCCCGCTATCAAGCAAGAGCTTAGCGGTCTTTGTAGAGT
>CAUPYN010000148.1:0-5356 GCA_963515575.1 uncultured Campylobacter sp. | reverse complement strand
CACGGACGATATCAGCGACGCCGACGTCATCATCGTAAATACCTGCGGCTTTATAAACTCGGCCAAAGAGGAGAGTATCCGTGCGATCCTTGATATGCACGAAGCTCGTAAAAAAAGCTCCCTGCTCGTAGTCACCGGCTGTCTGATGCAGCGCTACCGCGAGGAGCTGATGAAGGAGCTACCGGAGGTCGATCTATTTACCGGCGTCGGAGACTACGATAAGATTGATGAAATCATCCTAAAAAAGCAAAATTTATTTAGCCCTGACACCTACCTACAAGCAAGCGAAGAGCGCGTGATAACGGGCTCAAACTACCATGCCTACATCAAAATTTCGGAAGGCTGTAATCAAAAATGCAGCTTCTGCGCGATCCCGACCTTTAAGGGCAAGCTAAAATCCCGCGCGCTCGAAAACATCGTAGACGAGGTGCAAAAGCTCGTAAAAAAGGGCTACTACGACTTTAGCTTCCTCTCGCAAGACAGCAGCTCGTATATGCGCGATCACGCGGTTAGCGACGGGCTCATCTCTCTCATCGACGCGGTCGAAAAGATCGAGGGCGTCAAAACCGCGCGCATACTCTATCTCTATCCTAGCACGACCTCAAACGCGCTAATTGAGCGCATCATCGCCTCGCGGGTATTTGTAAACTACTTTGATATGCCGATCCAGCACTCAAGCGAGAAAATGCTAAAAATCATGAGGCGCGGAAGCGGCGCGGCTCGGATCAAAGAGCTTTTAAATTTGATGAAAAGCGCGCCTGATGCGTTTTTACGAACGGGCGTCATCGTCGGACACCCTGGCGAGGGCGAAGCCGAATTTGACGAGCTTTGCGCGTTTTTGCAGGAGTTTAAATTTGACCGCGTTTCGGCGTTTGCTTACTCCAAAGAAGAAGACACGCTCTCATACGAGATGGAGCAGGTGCCGGCCAAAATCATCTCAAAGCGCCTAAGCAAAATCGAAAAGATCACTCGCGCCGCGATCGAAGCGAGCTTCGCGCAGGAGCTAGGGCAAAAAATTATCGTCTCGCTCGAGGGCGAAAGTAGCGAGGGCGAGATGTTTTACGCTGCGAAAAAGGCGCTCTGGGACAAGGATATCGACGGCGAAATTTTGATCAACGAAAGCGACGTGGAGCAGCTAGAAACCGGCGGTCGCTACTGGTGCGAGATCACGCAGGTAGCGGGCAGCCAGGTGCTAGGCAAGATCACGGCAAAGGCCTAAAATGCTAAGCGCACCCGTTTTACGCAAGCTAAAATCGGGGCGAAATCTGCTTGCATTTTCGCACGGCGTCGATAGCACGGCGCTTTTTTACCTTTTGGATGAGGCGGGCGTGGAATTTGACCTTGCGATCGTGGATTATAACGTCCGCGCGCAGAGCAAAGACGAGCTCGCGGCGGCGCAGCAGCTCGCGGCTAAATTTAACAGACAAATCTACGTAAAAAGCGTGCACCTGGGCGAGTCAAATTTCGAGCACGAAGCGCGCTCGGCCAGATATGATTTTTTTGCCGAGATTTGCCGCGAGCGCGGATATGAAAATTTGATCTTGGCGCATCAGTTTGACGATAAATTTGAGTGGTTTTTGATGCAGCTGGGGCGTGGCGCGGGGCTTAGCGAGCTGCTAGGCATGCAGGAGCTTGAGCCCCGCGAGGACTACGTGATCGCTCGTCCGCTTTTAGGCGTGCGAAAGTGCGAGCTGGAGCGGTTTTTGCGTGAGCGAAACCTAAAATACTTCACCGACGAGACGAATTTAACGGACCGGTTTAAGCGCGGATTTATTCGCGCTAAATTTAGCGAGCCGTTTTTGGACGAATACTTTAGCGGCGTTAAAAAAAGCTTTGAGTTTTTGGCGGCCGATGCGTTAAGCTTAACTCCCGAAATTTCTAACCCCGCACCTAAAATTTACCTCGTAAAACGCGGCGCAAATGAGCTTCGCGGCGTGGGTCTTACCTGCAAGCGGCTAGGACTAGTGCTAAGTTCGGCGCAGCGAAGCGAATGCGCGCGCTGCCTAGAAAACGGCACGAGCTGCGTGCTAGGCGGCAAGGTGGCCGTCGGAGCGGGCGAAAAATTTATCTTTGTGACGCCATATGTTAAGCCAGCGATGGAAAAGAAATTTAAAGAAGCGTGCAGGCAGCTTGCTATCCCGCCGATAAACCGCGGATTTTTGTTTGCCGAGGCCGCGGATCTAGCTAAATTTAAAGAACTTTTGTAAGCTTTGGCATGCAACTGCCGCTAAAAATACACAAAATTTAAGATCAATAAAATTTGATCGCCGCGCCTCGCATAGCCTTCGCGCAGGGGCGTACAGTCAGGACAAATTACAAAAATACAAACGCCGCCAAAGACTAACTAAATTTGTCAAATTTAAAAGCCGCGACGGTCACTCCCCGTATTTTTTCTTTAGATCGTCCCACGTCACCAGCGTGCGTTTGCCCTCTAGGCTGCGGATGCGCGTGACGTCTTGCATCATCTCTAGCACCCCCTTAAATACGCCGTTTTCGTCGCGCACGGCCACGTAGTAGATGTAGATAAATTTGCCGTGAAGCTCCAGCCAAAAGTCGATCTCGTCGCGCTCGCCCTTGCGAAAGGCGTCAATGATCTCTAGCACGCTAGCTACGCTCTCGCGCGGGTGGCAGTTTTTCACGTCGCGCCCGATGACGCCGGCACTTCGCGGAAATACGCGGTGCTTGGTGTCGGTGTAAAATTTCACGATCTCGTTTTCATCGACGAAGGAGAGATCGACTGGCATGTGCTTATAAATGAGGTTGATTTGCTCTAGCGTGAGCTTGCCCGTAGCGACGTCAAAAACGGCATTTTTATCGCTGCTAGCGTTTGGATTTAGCCCGTATTTACTCATCAAATTTGATAGCTCTTTTAGGAAATTCGGATTTAAAATCGCTTCGTTTAGGTCGCCGTTTTGCAAATTTACCGCGCTCAAATTTGATTCGCTTTGCAAATTTACGTCCTTTAAATTTGACTTCGAGTCGCCGCCGGAGTCTAAATTTAATGGATAAAATTCGCTCGGTTTTTCGATGAGAAAATACCCGATCTCGTCATCTCCTCGTCTCATCGCGCGAAACTCATCTTCGCTAATTAGCTCCAGCGACGTCGGATAGAGCGCTGCTTCTTCGCGTCCGAGCAGGTCGAGTAGATTTTCGTAGATCTCGTGCTGAGCCGCGATAAACTCATCCGTCTTGCCGCCCTCTAGCAGCTCGCGCGCTGCGGCGATACCGTCGCGGACCTTGTTATCAAAGCTCCACATAAAGCGCGACGGGCGGTCAAAGCCCTTGTTTTCGAGTATCGAGTAGAGTTGGTGCTGTTTTCTGGCAAAGTGCGTCCTGTTAAAGCCGCCCAGTTTGTCGTAAATTTCAAGCCATCCGTTTTTGATAAATTTCTTTTTTAGCAGCTCTTTTGCCTTTGCGATTAGCTCGCGCGCGGCGTCGTTTTCGCTGATATAGGTAGCGATAGGGTGGTCTTTTGGCAGCTTGGGGCGCTCGGCTGTTAGGATACCGCGCAGGATTTCTGATAGTTCGGCGGCGTTTTCGTCGATAAACTCGCTCTTAAAGCCTAGATTTAGCAAATTTGCGCGCACGTTTTTAAAATCTATCGGCGTGAGTTTCGTTAGCTCCGATTTTGCAGCTTTTCTAGAGGCGAAAAAATTTGCCGCTCCGTTAAGATAGTCCCTTAAAATAGCCGTCGCTGAGGCGATGGCGGCGTTGTTAAATTTGATCATTTTTTATCCTTGCTCTAAATATTTTAAAGAGATTTTAGCGAGAAATAATAAAGTCGGGTTTGATTTATCTTAAGCCGTAGATTTTGACGTTAAATGCTGCGCTTATCTTGTCGCCGTCTTTTTGCATTTCGATAGGAAAGTCGATTTTGACGACGTTTTCATAGCTCCGTAATGCGTCTATAAAGTCGTAAAGTCTGGACGGAGTTTTTATCGTCGCGGTTATCTTTAGCTCATTTATCAAAAACGGCTCGCTTTGAGATATATTGCTATTTTTAGACACTACCGAGTCTAGATACTGCGATACGAATGTTACGAATTTACCCTCGTCAAATTTATTTTCAAAAGCATCCAGCGCCGCTTTGTTATCCGATTTTAGTTTGTCTAGCGCCTCTTGCTTACCGTTATAAACCTGATTTATCTGCGTTGAGGCGGCGATTTGCACGCGGTTATCGTATTTTATTCGCTTGTATTCTTGGATATTTGGAACCAAAAAACCAAAAATCATAATGAGGCAAGCGCTAATAAAGACGAGTATATATATGAGTAGTTTAGTAACATCTATATTTTGCAAACTTCTATCTTTGCTCATTTTGACCCTCGGAGTTATCGGTTTTGTTTGTACTGATGAAATTTAACCAGCCGTTAGGCAGCTGGTAAAAAGAGGTGTTTGACGTGCTAAAAATCGATTTTAGCGGCGTAGCCAGCAGCATATTAAAAACATCTCGGCTAGGCGTAGTTCCTTTTACGACGAGCGAATTTTCGTCCATAGAAATTTCTTCTAAAGTTATACTTTGAGGAACTAAGTCTAGTAAATTTCGCACGCTTTGCTTTAAAAGCGCGTTTGACGAGGCTATCTGAGCCGCAACGTCTCGCCTTTGCTTTAAAAGCTCGGCTAATTCGTCTGCTTGATTGATGCGCTGTTTTGTTTGTTCTATATTTTGCTTTAGCATTTGCGTTTCGTTTTGTAACGTCTGATTTTTAAAAGCGATAGCAAAATTTACCGCCGCAAAAATCAATACAACCGAGATTATCAAAAATATCCAAATTTTATTAAAAAGATTTAAAATGGGCTTTTTTTGAGGCTTTATAAAGCTATAACTAGTCATTTTTCAACTCTTTTATCATTAGTTCCGCCATTATTTTTTGCGTATCGACGGGATAGACCTCGGTTTTGACCAAAAGTTCGTTTTGCAAATAGTGTAAAAACGTAGCGCTCGTCCTCTCCGTAGCGTCAAAAATCACGACGTCTTCGATAAAATCGCTTTCATATAGCGGATTTGTGTAAAATTCCTTAAGCGCTAGCGAAATATAGCCGTACATACTCATATCTCGGCCAAATATCGACACAGAGGTCGCTACGTCCGTGGATGCGGGCATGTTTATATCATAACCTAGATCCTCAAACTCATCTGCCGAGCCGTCTAATTTTAGTAGCTCGTCTAGGCTCTCTACGCCGTCAAAATTAGCAAAGTCTTCATCTACGCTCTCGATAAAATCGTCTATTTCGCTGCTTCGAACCTTATCAAACGCCGTTTCTTCGCTTGACTCTTCGAGTTTACAGACGGCGGCGAATTTGGAAATATTTTTATGAACGATGCAAATGGCGCAAATTTCGCGGTGCGCATAGA
>CAUPYN010000147.1:0-5403 GCA_963515575.1 uncultured Campylobacter sp. | reverse complement strand
CCCGGGATTAGTCCCTCGTTAGCCATTTTTCTTAGGCATACGCGGCAAATTCCAAAATCTTTATAAACCGAATGCGGACGTCCGCAAATTTGGCATCTCGTATAGCCGCGAACCGTAAATTTAGGCTTTCTGGCAGCCTTTGCTATCATTGATTTTTTCGCCATATTACTTTCCTTTCGCAAACGGCAAACCAAATAGCTCAAGCAATTTGAATGCCTCTTTGTCGCTGTTTGTCGTCGTGACTATAACTATATTCATACCGTGAGTGCGTAAAATCTTATCATACTCGACCTCTGGAAACATTAGCTGCTCGTCAAGGCCGAAGTTGTAGTTTCCGCGTCCGTCAAAGCCGTCTTTTGGAAGGCCTCTAAAGTCCTTAACTCTCGGTAGCGCGATAGAGATTAGTTTGTCTAAAAACGCAAACATATTCTCTTTTCTAAGCGTTACTTTTACGCCGACGGGAAATCCCTCGCGCACTTTAAAGCCCGCAACCGATTTTTTAGCGTCGGTAACCACGGCTTTTTGTCCAGCGATTAGCGAAATAGTATCGGCGATGTTTTGAAGTTGCTTTTGATCTTTAGCCGATTCGCCAGCGCCTACGCTTATCACGATCTTTTCGATTGCAGGGATTAGCATAGGATTTTTGATGTCGAATTCTTTAGCCAAAGCAGGCTTTACGACCTCGTTATATTTAGCTTTTAATCTATTCATTTTCAGCCCTCAACTTTTGCAACATTTGAGATATCAATAGGCATCTCTTTATTGATAAAGCCGCCGTTTGGGGTCTTTTCGCTAGGTTTTATAGCTTTTTTAGCTACCTTGCAGCCCTCGACGATGACTTGTCCTTTTTTGGCTAGGACGGATAAAATTTTACCTGTTTTACCTTTGTCGTCGCCTGCGATGATCTTAACGGTATCGCCTTTTTTTACTTTAAATTTAACGTTAGCCATTATAACACCTCCGGAGCAAGCGAAACGATTTTCATAAAGTTAGCGTATCTAACCTCACGGCCGACCGGTCCAAAGATACGAGTACCGATAGGCTCGCGTTTGTTATCTAGGATGACGGCTGCGTTTTCGTCAAAGCGGATTAGCGAGCCGTTATCTCTTTGAACCTCTTTTTTAGTTCTAACGACGACCGCTTTTACCACTTGACCTTTTTTGATCTTACCGTTTGGAAGCGCCTTTTTAACCGAGCAGATGATAACGTCGCCAAGCGTCGCGTATCTTCTCTTGCTGCCGCCCAAAACTTTAATACACATTAGCTCTTTCGCACCGCTATTGTCAGCGACCGTAAGCCTTGTAAAAGATTGTATCATTACTCAACCCCCGTCGCTAAAATAGTCTTTAAGCGGAAAGATTTTCTCGCGCTTAGCGGTCTGCATTCGATAGCTACGACCGTATCGCCCGCTTTTGTTTCGTTCTTTTCGTCGTGAATCATATATTTTTTAAAGCGTTTTACGAATTTGTGGTATCTTGGGTGCATAACGCGTCTCTCAACCAAAATCGTAGCCGTCTTATCGCCGGCCTTTTGTAAAACGACACCTTGAATTTCTCTTTTTAATGCCATTTCTCACCCCTTACTTTGAAGCGCTAATTGCAGTGTTGATTTGCGCTATTTCCTTTCGGACGGCGCTAATCTCGTTAGGGTTGCTTAGCTGCATAGTTTTTAGCTTTTGTCTTAAAGTAAATAAAAGCACCTTTTTCTCTTTCAATAACGCGTTAAGTTCTGCAACGCTTTTGTCTTTAATATCAGTATATTTCATTTTCACTCTCTCGCGTTACGATTTTAGTCTTAAACGGAAGTTTGTGGATAGCTAGAGTTAGAGCTTCACGCGCTAATTCCTCATCTACACCCGCCATTTCGACTATTATACGACCTGGTTTTATGTTCATAACCCACTCTTCGACTCCGGCCTTACCTTTACCCATACGAGTTTGTAGAGGTTTTTTGGTTAGCGGCTTATCTGGAAAAACTCTGATCCAAGTTTTAGCTTGGCGTTTTACGTGGCGGGTTAGAGCCACACGAGCCGCTTCGATCTGGCGCGAATTTACGCGACCTGCTTCTACGGCTTTGATTCCGATCTCGCCCATAGCTAGATCGGCGCCGCGAGTAGCTTTACCGCGGTTTCTGCCTTTCATCTGTTTGCGAAATTTAGTTCGTTTTGGCATCAACATGATTATTTACCTCTTCTTGCTCTGCGCGGTTTTTTATCAGCTTTTTCTTCTTCGTTCTTTTCAGGTTGAACGCCTTTTTGAAGAACCTCGCCTTTAAATATCCACACTTTTATACCTATGTTTCCATAAGTCGTATGCGCTTCAGCAACGCCGTAATCAATCTTAGCTCTTAGAGTATGAAGCGGAACGCGACCCTCTAAGTACCACTCTGTTCTAGCGATTTCCGCACCGCCAAGACGTCCAGCAACTGAAATTTTGATACCCTTAGCACCTGATTTTTGAGCACCTTGGATAACTTTTTTCATTGCGCGTCTAAATGCAACGCGTTTTTCAAGTTGCATAGCTACGTTTTCCGCAGCTAGTTGAGCCGAAGCTTGAGCTTTTCTTTCTTCTTTGATATTTACGTTTACTTCTTTGTTGATTAGCTTTTGGATATCCTCTTTAAGCTTCTCTACGTCAGAGCCCTTTTTGCCGATGATAATACCAGGGCGAGCTGCTACGACCGTTACGCGGATTTTCTTAGCGGTTCTCTCGATCAAAATTTGAGAAACACCCGCGTAGTAAAGTTTCTTTTTCAAGAAAGCGCGAATTTTGTAGTCTTCGCCGATATTTTCAGCCAAAGTTCCTTTAGCAGGAAACCATCTTGACTCCCAGTTGCGGTTTATTCCTAGTCTTAGACCTATCGGATTTACTTTCTGACCCATATTACGCTTCCTTCTTTTCAGGTTTAGATACTTCTACTAAGATATGAGAAGTCGGTTTGCGGATTCTGCTTGCGCTTCCTCTCGCTCGCGGTCTAAATCTTTTTAATACTGGGCCCGCGTCTATGCGGCAGCTTGTCACGATAACCTCTTCAGGCTCGAATCCGCCGTTAGCTACCGCAGAGCTGATAGCCGTAGCGATAAATTTGGCGCCACGGTTTGGCATAAAGCTAAGGCTAGCTAGCGCAAATTCTGCGTTCATGCCTTGTACTTCTCTTGCGATTAGTCTGGCTTTAGTCGGGGATAATCTTACGAATTTAATAATTGATTTGCTCATCTTATCCCCTTACTTACCGATTTTCTTTTGCACTGAGCCTTTGTGACCCTTAAATGTGCGCGTAGGAGCAAATTCGCCTAGTTTATATCCGATGTGGTTTTCCGTAACGTATACTGGAATGAAGCTCTTGCCGTTATGAACGTTAAACGTTAGGCCTATCATTTCAGGCACTATCGTGCTGCGTCTAGACCATGTTTTTATCGGCTTGTTGTCGTTAGCTTTTTTAGCGGCAACGACTTTTTTCATTACATGCTCATCGACAAAAGGTCCTTTTTTGAGTGATCTTGCCATCTCTATTTACCTTTCCTTCTTGAAATTATAAGCTTATCGCTAGCCTTCTTGCGGCGAGTCTTAGCACCTTTAGTTGGTTTACCCCATGGAGTAACAGGATGACGGCCTGAGTTTTTCTTGCCCTCACCACCGCCGTGCGGGTGATCTACCGGGTTCATCGCAGAACCGCGAGTTTGAGGACGGATACCTCTGTGGCGATTACGTCCAGCTTTACCGATAGTTACGTTCGCCCAGTCTTCGTTACCTACTACGCCGATACTAGCCATGCACTCTGCAAGCACTTGTCTCATCTCGCCGCTTGGCAAGCGAAGCATTACGTATTTTTCCTCTTTACCCATTAGCTGAGCGTAACCGCCGGCTGAACGAGCCATCTGAGCACCCTTGCCAGGTTTTAGCTCCACGTTGTGTACGATAGTACCAACCGGGATGTTTCTTAGTTTCATCGCGTTGCCAGGTTTTATGTCTAGGCCCGCCTCTGCTGCTGCTACAACATCACCAACGTTTAGTCCGTTTGGTCTGATGATATAGCGTTTTTCGCCGTCTTTATAAGCGATAAGCGCGATGCGGCAGTTTCTGTTCGGATCGTACTCGATAGCTTCGACTTTACCTTCGATACCGAATTTGCGGCGTTTAAAGTCGATGATTCTATAAAGTTTCTTCGCTCCGCCTTCTTTATGTCTAGAAGTTATTCTTCCGTTATTATTTCTACCGCCGCTTACAGGGATCTTTACAAGCAAGCTTCTCACGCTAGGTTTAGCAGTGATATCCTCACTCGATAGGCCCGTAATAAATCTGCGGCTAGGTGTATAAGGTTTATAGGTTTTTATCGCCATCTTACGCCTCCGTGTTTTCTAGGCTTGAGCCTTCAGGCAACTTAACGTAAAATTTCTTTATCTCGCTTCGTTGTCCTTCTCTTCCTTTGAAACGCTTAACTTTTCCGTCGATTCTAAGCGAATTTACGCGAAGCGGCGTTACCCCAAAATATTCTTTCAAAATTTCTTTCAGCCTATTTTTAGTCATCTTAGGCGAAGTTTGTATAACGACCACGCCTTGCTCTTGAAGACCGAGAGTTTTTTCCGTATATAAAATCGTTTTGATATCAGTTATATCTGCCATTTCAGCCCTCTTTTATTATAGTTTCAAGTGCGGCCTTCTCGATAACGACGGCACCGTAAGTCGCTACTAAGTAAGCGTTTATCTCGCTCGCATCGATTAGATAGCAGTTTGATAGATTTCTAAACGCGAGTAACGTGTTGTCGTCAAGCAGATCTTTTACGACCAAAGCGTCCCTCAAATTTAACGCGCTAATTACTTTAGCTGCATCTTTAGTTTTACCGCTTGCGATCTCTATGCTATCTACCGCGAAAATTTTACCAGCGTTAGCTTTTTCGTTTAGCGCGAACTCAAGCGCCAATCTTTTTTGCTTTTTATTGACCTTTTGGAAATAGTTTCGCTCGTTGCTCGGACCAAATGCTACCGCGCCGCCTACCCAGACGTTAGTTCTGGTTGAGCCCGCTCTAGCGCCGCCGCGACCTTTTTGTCTCCACGGTTTTTTACCGCCGCCGCTTACGAAAGCTCTGGTTTTGGTGTGAGCCGAATTTGAACGCATACCGGACAAATAAGACTTAACGTAAAGATATAGGTTGTGCGGGTTGATCTGGGCGTAATTAGCCGGTAGATCAAGCTCGCTAGCTTTTTGTAATTTTTCGTTTAATACGCAAACTTTACTCATTTTACTATCCTTATTCTGCCCATTGCGCCGTTATAGCCAGCGACGCTGCCTTTTAAAACCAAAATTCCGTTTTCGGCGTCAAAGCTTACGATCTCGTTTTTAACGGTAACTTTTTCATTTCCGGTGTGTCCGGCCATTTTCATACCAGGCTGAACGCGTCCCGGC
>CAUPYN010000146.1:0-5409 GCA_963515575.1 uncultured Campylobacter sp. | reverse complement strand
CGTATTTGCTTAGCTCCGAGCCTGGAATTATTTTAGTATCGGCGGTAACGACGAAGCGGGTAGGGCCGGATAGCTTTTCGTAAATAAAATTTACGAAAACTACGAGGAAAAGAGCGGCGAAGGCTACTGCGGTCTTTTTCAATTCAAAATTCCTTTTAACCAAAAATAAAAGTCTTCGTATTTTATCTTTAATATCATTAAGGTATATTTAATTTCTTTATATAGTTGTTTTTAAAATATTATCAAAACTAAGATTACTTTTAATGGAGTATTAAGCATTGTTACGCTTAAATTTTCGGGTTTTTATTAACTAATTTTACAAAGAAGGCACGGTGAAGGTTTTATCGCTTTTTATTTGTTTTTCATTATCTATCTATGCTAAAACCTTTACTTTTTCCTCTCTCTCTAAATCCCTAGAATCCACTAACCCATCCATCCTATCTTCCAAGCTTCAAACCCTGCTAGCAAACGAAGAGATAAATGCGGCTAAATCAAGCCTCTATCCAAGACTTAGCCTAAGCGCAAATAGCGAATACTCTAAGAAGTATGCAAATACAAGAAATAATTACATAAACGACGAAAGCCTGGTAAGCTCTACGGGCTTTGCAAGCTCGGTATCTTTAAAACTAAACTACGAGCTATATAAATTTGGAGCAAACGCCTTAAACATAGATGCGGCCGCTTATAAAAAACAAAGCCTAAGCTATAAAGAGTGCGTAACGCTAAATGAGGCTAAACTAAGACTGCTTGAGCTATATTATAATCTGCTAGATAGCAAAGACAAACTAAACTCCTATAGCAACCTAAAACAAATCAACAAAGAGATCTACGAAACATCCAAACGCCTCTATGAAAACGGAGACCATACAAAAACGGCGATGACCTCTAGCGCCATAAGACTAGTCGAAATAGAAGACAACATAGCAAGCCTAAACAAGCAGATAAAAAATCTACTTAGCGAGATATCAAATTTAAGCGGAGAGGATATCTATATAGAAGATGAGATAATGCCTTTTAGCAGCGAAGATATAGGAGATAAATTTAATCAAACATCCGTATCTTTAAATCAAACTAATCAAACCTCCGTTTCTTTAAAACGGGCTAGTCAAACTAGTCAAGCCGGTGAAACTAATCAAACCAAATCTTTAAATCAAGCTCCCGGCATTTCGCCTCAAACTTTAAATTTAGCGCCTGGTAGCTTAATCTCATCCCCCTTGCCTGCATTTGAACAAACATCCGAGGCTAAAGAGCTAAACGCTCTAATCCTCTCTAAACAAAGCGCTCTTGAATCAAAAAAGAAAGAGTATTATCCGGCATTTTATCTATACGCTAAGTATGATTTTTACGGAGACGACAGAGATAACTTTCGCCGCTCTTGGGATGATACTCAGCGAAACGGTTACAGGATAGACCTTAGTATGGTTTATAATCTCTTTGACGGCTTTAACAGGGAAGCGGGCATACAAAGCGCATCCCTAGAACTGCTTTTAGCCAAAGAGCAATTTAACGAAGCAAAAAGGCGGTACGAAAAAGAGGCTAGAAATATAAACGATGATTTGCGCTCAAATTTAGAAAAGCTAAAAACTACTTCAGAGCTAACCTCTTACTCCAAAGAGCTTTTGAGTATGCAAGAAAGACTAAATTTAAACTCGCAGTCGGACAAACTAAGCGTGCTTGAAAGCAAAGTTAAATTTAACGAAAATCTCATCAAAAACGAAGAGGCGTTACTGCAAGCAAATATGCTTACGGTAAAACGCTTTTTAATAAACGAAAAGAGTGTAGATTGCAAAGCGCTTTAAGAAGCTTAGAGATAGTCGGAGCTCTAAATAACGTCAGGATAGATAGCAGAGCTATCATAAGAGACTACGCTCTAAATAGCACTCCAAGCTTTGAAGAGCTTATAAAAATAGCAAAAGACAAGGGCTTTAAGGCTAAGATTAAACCTTTAACTATTAAAAATTTAACCTCCTATCCGCTGCCTTGCATAGCTAGGGATAAAAACGGAGTTTATTTTAATATCTTAAAAGTCGAAGCTTCTAAAAACGAGGTCTTAATCTTTAAAGATAAAAACGAGCCTTACGCTATTAAATTTGAAGAGCTGCTTAGTATCCTAAATCCAAATCCTAAGATGATAGTATTAAAGCATAAGCTCTTAAACGATAGGATTAAATTCGGCTTTGGTTGGTTTTACGCTAGGATGTTAAGCTATAAAAAGATAGTGGGAGAAATTTTAATAGCATCTTTCGTTATCCAGCTATTTGGGTTAGTTACTCCTCTTTTTACCCAGGTAGTGCTTGATAAGGTTTTAGTGCATCACTCGCTTAGCACTCTAAACGTCATAGCGGTAGCCTTTGGAGCGGTAATTATATTTGAGATGCTTTTGGGCCTAAGTAGAAACTATATATTTGCCCACACTACTTCAAAGATAGACGCTAGGCTTGGAGCTATGCTCTTTGATCATCTAATAAAACTACCCATGATCTACTTTGAGAATAGAAAAGTAGGAAACATAGTAGCTAGAGTTAGAGAGTTAGATAGCATAAGGGAGTTTATAGCTAATAAATCCGTTACCGTGCTGCTTGATATACTTTTTAGCGTAGTCTTTGTCGCGATGATGCTTCTTTATAGCGTTAAGCTTACATTAGTAGCTTTGGGCTTTGTAGCCGTGATAGCCACGCTTTATTTCTTTGCTACTCCAAGGCTTAGGGCAAGGCTTGAAGATAAATTTCAAATGGGAGCCAAATCAAACTCCTATCTAGTCGAATCAATCACCGGCATATCTACCGTTAAATCCCTAGCGATTGAAGGTAGTATGCAGCGCCTTTGGGAGGATTTTTTAGCCAAATACGTAAAATCAAGCTTTGAGCTTTCAAATTTATCAAATATCTTATCCGGCATCGCAAACGCCCTTTCAAAACTAATGACGCTATCTATACTCTATCTAGGAGTAGGCCTAGTTATAGAAAACAAACTAAGCGTAGGTCAGCTAATAGCATTTCAGATGTTTGCCGGACAGTTTAGCGCTCCCATCATGAGACTGGTAGGGCTTTGGAACGAATTTCAACAAGCTCTTTTAAGCGTAGATAGACTAGGAGACATACTAAATACCCCAAAAGAGCAAGAAAACGATAACGCTATAACCCTAAATGAGATAAAAGGTGGAGTGAAATTTGATAACGTTAGCTTTAAATACTCTCCAAACTCTCCTACCGTGCTTCAAAACTTTAGCTTAGAAGTAAAACCAAACACCAGTATAGGCATAGTAGGTAGAAGCGGTAGCGGAAAGAGTACTCTAACCAGGCTTCTTCAAAGACTATACTACGCAAACGAGGGAGCTATCTATATAGACGGGGTCGATATCAGACATATGAATCCTTCCTGGCTTAGGCAAAACATAGGAGTAGTGCTGCAAGATAGTTACCTCTTTAGCGGCTCCGTTAAAGAAAACATAGCTTATGCTTATCCAAGCGCCTCTATGGATCTAATCTTGCAAGCTTCAAAGATAGCAGGAGCGGATGAGTTTATAAGCACGTTGCCTGAGGGCTACGATACCTTAGTCGGAGAGCGAGGCTCGTCTCTTTCGGGCGGTCAAAAACAACGTATAGCAATAGCAAGAGCCATACTAACCAATCCTAGAATTTTAATATTTGACGAAGCTACCTCTGCGCTTGATTACGAAAGCGAAAAGATAATATCAAATAATCTTGCGGCCATCAAGAAAAACAGAACCGTATTTATCGTAGCTCATAGGCTAAGTACAGTAAAAGAGTGTAACGAGATAATAGTGCTGGATAAAGGCAGGCTGATAGAAAGAGGAGATCACGAAAGCTTGATGAGGCAAAGGGGGTATTATTACTTTTTAAATAAGCAGCAAGAAACTAGCAATACGAATCAAGCTTAAATTTAAAAAATGGTATAATGCAAACGCAATTTAAGATAACATAAATTAATTTAGTAAAGGAGTAACTATGCAAAGCGAACCTACTGCAAATTTAATCCTAAAGGGTATCCCTGCAAGCAAGCTTCAAACTCTTAAAATAATCCTTGAAAGTCTAAATGTCGGTTTAAAGCTGGGGGTGAAAGAGATCGTCTCTGCCGACGTAAAAGAAAATTTAAACGTAAATAGCGTAAATAAAGATAGAATAAGAAGATTTAACCAGATAGCCGGCAAGATAGCGCTAGATAAAATACCTACCGATGAAGACAAAAAGCAAGCAAGAAGCAGGATGCATGAATAGGGCATTTTTAGATACTAATATCTTAATCGATATCCTTATCGATGAAAATAACTCTAAAGAATACGATAAAATAAGAGGAAGCGCAAACAATATAAAAAACAGTAGAGCCGTTATTGAAGAATACTTAGAGCAAGGATATACTCTAGTAGTAAACACTACGTCTATTACAAATACGACATACTTTCTCCAGGACAGGCAAAAGATCGCTACCGATATAGTTATCGATAAAATTTCAATGATAGAAGAGGATGAGGATCTATTTTTGGTTGTTTTAGAAACAAAGCAGGTCAGACAAAAAGCAAGAGAGTACGCTAAAGAAAATGATGCGGACTATGAAGACGCCTTGCAGTATTTTTGCGCAAAAGAAAGCGGCTGCGATACTATAATAACAAATGATAAAAAATTCCCCAAACTTGATATAAGATTGATTAGAACTAATAAAAATCTAGAAAATTATTATCCAAATACGATATAACAGGACGCTGCTTGAAAAATCTCCCAAACGATCTCAACGAATTTAAACCCCTACTTATAGAAATAGAAGATAAGCCCCTTAATCCTCTGGGTAGAATCATTCTTTATCTAGTACTAGCTATTATGGTATTTGCTACCGCTTGGCTAATACTAGCTAAAGTAGATGTAGTAGTAAGCGCGCAGGGTAAGGTTATACCAAGCGGAGAGATAAAGATACTAAAACCTCTTGAAAGCGGAGTAGTCTCAAAGATATTCGTTAAAGAATCAGATAGAGTTAAAAAAGGAGACATCCTAATACAAATAGACCCCACGGTAACTGATGCCTCGCTATCTAGCAAACAAGACGATCTAGCGGTGATTAATTCAGACATAGCTTTACTGGAAGC
Source organism: uncultured Campylobacter sp. (assembly GCA_963515575.1). Classification (GTDB taxonomy): domain Bacteria; phylum Campylobacterota; class Campylobacteria; order Campylobacterales; family Campylobacteraceae; genus Campylobacter_A. Next base: position 311 of record CAUPYN010000146.1, on the reverse strand, counting down.
TCTTATTAGCGAATCAAATTTAAGTAAAGACGAACTAAACAAACTAAACTCCTCTCAGCTAAGCTTATATAATAGCCAAAAACAAATTCTAGCTAGCACATATGAGAGTAACAAAGCCAAACTAAACTCAGCCAAGCTTGATATCAAAGCTAATGAGAGCGAAGTAAACAGACTTAGCCTTCTTCTAAACAAAGAAGAAGAAGCTAAAACAAGACTACAAAAAGTACTTGATCTGATAGCCAAAAAAGAATATGAAGAGGTAAGTAAAAATATCATAAATTTAAAAGAGCAAAAAGATATCGCACTATATA
>CAUPYN010000145.1:0-5411 GCA_963515575.1 uncultured Campylobacter sp. | reverse complement strand
CCCCACTTCTTTCAAATATTAGATCCTCTTTGCTTATCCCCTCTTTAAATTTAATTAAATCAGTATTGCTAAAACTATAAATGGTATCATTACCATCACCTCTACCAAAGATATAGGTATTAGTTTGATAGCCACCATCTAATATATCATCTCCAGCTCCACCTTCAAGAATATCATTGCCATCACCGCCAGCAATCCGATCGTTACCACTTCCGCCATAGATGATATCATTACCCCATCCGCCATAAATACTATCATTTCCTGCCCCACCATAAATAGTGTCGTTGCCATCAGTCGCACTTATCGAATCATTTCCAGCTCCGCCATAGATAGTATTTTCTCCACCTAATCCATAGATGATTTCATCTACTAAAGAGTCTCTTTTATCCTGAAATGAATTTTTGATTTCCAAAAATTTCATAGATGTCCCATCGCTAAATTCAAACCTATTTATCTTTTCAATAATGCGAGCAAATTCTCCTGTTCCTCCACTAAATACGTCTAGAAGCTTTATAGAGTCATTTGTTCCTTTTATCTTAATAATGAGATCTTTAAGCTTATCCCCACTTCTTTCAAATATTAGATCCTCTTTGCTTATCCCCTCTTTAAATTTAATCGTATCGTTGCCGTGGACGTCGTAAATAGTATCTACTCCGTCTCCTTTACCGAATACGTAAGTGTCATCGCCGTAACCGCCTTCCAGATAATCGTTTCCGGCTCCGCCTTCTAACGTATCGGTGCCATCTCCGCCATAAAGCTGGTCGTTACCAGCGTTGCCAACTATATAATCATTGCCCTCATTACCTCTTAACGTATCATTTTCTGACGTTCCTTGAATATACGTTGATTGGGTTATGGTTAAAAGATATTGATCGCCAGCAGCTAAAGTTTTTAGATTATTTTCAAAGCTACTTTGTAAATTCGGCTTATATACGCTCGCTTGCTTTACTAAAGATATTAGTTTTACGATTTCTTCGTATCTTCCTTGCGAGTAGAGTTCTTTTACTTTTTTATTAAAGTCGTCGAATTTATACCCGAGCGAATTGTTCTCATGATTGTAATACATATACTCGGTATCTATGGTGTCTTTATAGGTGGTTTGAAGCTCTAAGCTACCGTATACGTAGTCTTCAAATTCTTGATAGAGTCCATGAAGCATTTCCGCTACGCTTCCTCTTGGATTTGCGCCTTGAGATACATGGGCGAATTTTTCTCCCATAAGGGCTTCGTACACTCCAAGCTCTCTTGCGTCTTTCATATCTCCTCTACTATTTTTTGCTATGTTTTCGGTACTAGTCCACCTAAATATAATATCTCTTGCTAGCTGTTTTTTTGACGAAAGATCATTTGAGGACATATAGCCCCTTACCATCTCTTTTAGCTTAGTATCCTTCATCATTGCCGTGTGCAAGTCATATACGTTACCTTTGGCTTCTACGTTTGGCATATCAAGGATATCTTTGGAAATTTGTATTTGCGTTTGAACGGTATCGCTGAGATCGACTTCAAAATTCACGTCGTTTGCCGTAGTACTTGATCCGTCTTTAAATTCCACTTTCGAGACTTGTTTTATGGTATTGCCGTTTGATGCTATATGGGTGTTGCTATAATTAAGGTCTATGGATTTTATGTCGGAATCTTTTATACTTATTAGCTCGCCTTCGTCTGTTTTTGCATCCGAGTTTATATCTCTCCACAAAGAAAGCTTTTGCCATATAGCATCGTTTTCGTCTATTTTACCGTCTTTGTTATCGTCAAATTTCTTTAATGCCTCAAAACCGTTAGCAGCGTTAGTCTCGCCGAACATCTCGCTTCCGTCGTCTATTATTCCGTTACCGTTTTTATCGTAGGTCAAAAATGCGTCATCGTTGCTTATCCAGCCTGTTGCTTCTTTAAAATCGTTTGAGTCGTGATCGAAATTTAGAGCCGGGTTTAGCTGTGTCAGATGCAAGCCGTCTTTGTTTAGGTCTATTACTATAGGGTCGTATGTTCTTGGATTTACGGGCGGTTTTTTCCTATCGTCGTCGGCTATTATAAATTTACCGCCTTTTTTTGGAGTATATACCGTAGCATTTGAACTAACGTTGTATACGTTATGATAAAATTTACTATCTTCTTCGGGTATTTTGTCGTCTTTCCATTTTATATCGAATTTTTTTACGCCGTCTCCTCCCCCTCTGAAAGTTTTCTTTTGTCCGTTTATCCAAAAACTTATATACTCTCCTAGCTTTAACGATCTACTAATATTTACGAGCCCCTTTAACTTCTCGGCTGCTTCTTGGGTGCTATTTCCTTCTACGTTCATATTAACCGGAGTGTCATCATCAGTTATGGTGACGGTACCCTCTCTTAAAACATCGGCTCTTAAATCATCGCCAAAAGTACTGATGGCAAAAGGAGAGACTGTTACTCTTCTCTCTCTTTCGCTATTTACCTTAAAATCACCCTTCCACCTATAGATGTATTTACGGCTTTGGTTCATACTGTCAAACTCAAGCTTTTGATTGTCGGGCATAATGAGTTCTATTCTTTGATTACCGGTTAGAGGCTTGGTTAGCGACACGTCTAATTCGACATGGCTATACTTTATGCCATCCCCTTCATTTTCTGCGCCATCTGATATGGTTATCCCGACTTTGTCTACTAGCTTTATATTTAAGCTCTTGCTTTCTTTTTTATAGTCTTTAATTGTAATGGAATATTTTGTGGAATCTTGAACTACTTTTAATTCGCTACCGTTTAGATGGTAGGTGTATCCGCCGCCTGTATATATGTTTGAACCCGGCTTTGTTTCTACTCCGCCCGTTAGATAAGCGGTGCTATTAAACCATACCTTTCCTTTGCCGTCGCTATCTATTATAGTATCGTTATTATATACGTGATACTCGTCGTCTCCTTCTCCGCCCTCCAAAGTGTCCTCGTCGCTATCAAGGCCGGCGTTTAGAACATCTTTCCCTCCGCCGCTTTTTATCGTATCTCTTCCCTCTTCGCCGTTGATAGTATCTTCTCCGTCTCCCGTAGTTATTGTGTCGTTATTTTTGCCGGCGATTATGGTGTTTTTGCCGTGCATATCGGTTATTTCGTTATCGCCGTCTCCTGCATAGATGGTATCGTTGTCTTCCCCGCCGTCTATTACATCTTTGCCTTTTCCGCCGCGTATAGTGTCATTTCCTTTTCCGCCGTATATAGTATTTTCGTCGGCATCGCCGTCTCTGCCGGCAGAGTCATTGGAGTTATCCGACGCCGCATCTATGAAATCATTGCCGTCTCCGCCGTATACGGTATCATTTCCGGCTCCTGTGTATATAACATCGTTATCTCCTCCTCCGTAGACGATATCATCGCCGTCATAAGTATAAATTCTATCTTCTTCCGAGCCAAGCAAAGTATTACTTCCCTCTATATCTTCAGAAAGTTCATCTCCGTATACTACGTCATTGCCCTGCGTGCCGTATATAGTATCTTTACCGTCTCCTCCTACTAACAAGTTTTGTTCAGAGGCGCCGTTTTGGCTTATACTATCGGTAGTCGCTCCGATTTGAGCTCCTTTGTGAGAGTTGCCCCCGTATATAGTGTCGTCTCCGTCATCGCCGTAGATGGTGTCGTCGTCTTCTCCTCCGTATAAAGTATCCTTATCGTCTCCTCCGTGAATTTCGTCGTTGCCTTTACCTCCGTATACGGTGTCTTTATCGTTTCCCGCGTATATTACGTCGTCTCCGCCTTTGCCGTAGATGGTATCGCTATCGCTTCCTAACATATGCGTATTATTGCCGTAGTTTTCTTTGTCGTCTCCGTATATTGTATCTTTGCCGGCTGAGCCGTATACCGTATCTTTGCCTTGACCTGCTACTACCAGATTGGCGGTGTTTTCGTCTTCTTTATCGAGTTTGTCGTCTATATTGCCGTTGGTATATATAGTGTCGTTACCGCTACCCCCGTATAGCTCGTCGCTTCCTTCTCTACCGTAGATAGTATCGTCATCGTCTTCGCCGTATATCACGTCTTTAGCTTTTGAGCCGTGGATGGTGTCGTTTCCGGCTCCAGAGTGAACGGTGTTTGTGCCGCTATCGTAATCATGCTCTGGGTCTATGTCGGCATTGGTGTAGATGGTGTCCTTGCCGAGGCCGGTGGTTATACGATCGCTACCTTCACCGCCTTCTATATAGTTATCTGAAGAAGCTGCGACTATAATATCGTCTCCGCCCATCGCGTAAATATAACTAGACTGCACTCTAGTGGTTATTTTATTCTCGCCGTTGCTACCGAATATGATTTCTTTTCTATGATTTATTTCTCCATTGTCTAAATTTGACTGATATATTTCATTTATCAAATCTTTAAAAAGTATATCGCCTTGAGCGCCAAAGCCGGTACTTACGATACGGCTAAGCATAGATATCCTATCTTCGATATGTTTTTTAGAGTGTATTTGTAAATTTGTATACTCTGACTTAGGAGCGCTTCCTTCAAGCGCATAACCTTTTAAAGTTTCAAGAGCGTAAGCGGCGGCAAGTTTTTTGTCTGCATTGTTTTTATTTTTTAAATCATCAGAAACCCTACTTGCTCCTGCTCCGAAATTTGCGAAGTAGTTAGCGACGATTTCTTTAGGGTCGTCTGAGCCGAATTTAACGTGAGCGTTTTTATTGTTTTCAAAACCTACTTTAAGTCTTTTTAGAAACGGCACCAAAACGTCGTCGCCCTTACCCTTTCTTATTTCAAAGGTATTTGGAGTCTTGCCGTCTCCACTATAGTCTCTATAAAACACCATCTCGGCATCGGAGTCGCTTTTATCCGTTCCTACTATGACCCTATTGAGGCTTGGATTATGTATGTCTTGACCTATATCGTCCCAGTGGCTTCTTAGTATAGCTTCGTAAACGTTAGCTCTAGCATTACCTTTAGCATTATAGATTACGTATTTTCTTTCCTTGGTTACATGAGAGTCTTTATCTTTATAGTCTATTACGATAGAGTGGTTTGCGGTAGCTATATCTTTTATGCTGACGAAAAATCCTACCGCTCCGTACGAAAGTCTATCTATTAAAGTATCTGCTACCAAACCAAAAATTTCTTTAAATCCGTACAACATAGAGCTTCTATCTATGTACGGGCGCAGGTTCGTGTTTTGGCCTCTTGAAATAGCTTCGTCGTATGAAGAGCCGTCATGATTTAGCTTAAAGGTATTAAATTTAACGTGATCTATTATATAATCGATAACTATCCATTTGCCGTCTAGGTATATTCCTAGTTTTTTCTTAAAGCTCTCGGTTGTTTTTCTCTCGGCTTCATCGCTATTTTTAACACTGTCATCTATTAGCTCCTCAAAAACGCTCATCATTATATCTTCTGCGGCTTTCATGGCTCCCGTTGCGTCGCCGTTACCTACTTTTGCGATGACGTCGGCTATCTTG
>CAUPYN010000144.1:0-5415 GCA_963515575.1 uncultured Campylobacter sp. | reverse complement strand
TCCAAATTTATCCTGCCGATAAGCTCGGCGGTCACGAGCCCGTTCGGTACCGCGCGCGTATTTAACGGTACTTTAAAAAGCTATCACGGCGGCACGGACTTTAGAGCGGCGGTCGGCACGTCCGTAATCGCGGCAAACGACGGCGTAGTCGTCATCGCAAAAGATCGCTACTATGCTGGCGGATCCGTAGTGATAGATCACGGCGAGAGCATTTACACGCAGTACTATCATCTAAGCGCGCTAAACGTAAAAGTCGGACAAAACGTCAAAAAAGGCGACATTATCGCGCTTAGCGGCGCTAGCGGGCGAGTGAGCGGGCCGCACCTGCACTTTGGCGTGATCGCTGGCGGCGTGCAGGTAAATCCGATAAATTTCGTCAAAAAAATCAACGAAATTTTAAATTAACATTTTTTTCACGACTTTTCTTTAAACTTCGCTCATCTTTTTGAAGGAGAGAAAATGAAAAAAGTAGTTTTGATTAGTATGTTGGTTGCGGGCGGGCTTTTTGCCGCTTCGCTTGAAAATAGCACGAACGACGAGCTTTATAAAATGGTCGCAAACGCCGATGCTAAGACGCTTAGCGAGGTAGCGTTCGAGATAGATAAGCGCGCGGGCAAGCTAAAATTTGAAGCCAAAGAGGCTAAACGCGGGCTAAAGACCGAAACCAGAAAGAAGCTTGAGGCTATGAGTATCGCCGATAGAGAGCGGTTTATGCGCGAGTTTAGAAGCGGCTATAACGCCCAAGTGGGCGCGCTAAGCGTGGCGGAGGCAAAAAAGCTTGATATCGAGCTAAAAGACGGCGATGACGACGATGATTTTCGCAAGAAATTTAAGCACGATTTTAAGGGCGGATTTATAAAAGATAAAGACGGCAAAGGGCCGCATATGCCGCAAAATAAAGAGTAAATTTGGCTTTTGCGGGGCGGATTTTCGTTTAAATTTGCGCGAGAATTTGCTCCGTTTTTTACAAAATTTAAGCACTTTGGCAACGACGTAAATTTATCAAATTTTACCTTGAAATTTAGATGAAATTTGATAAATTTACGCAGGATTTATTTGTAGCGAAATTTGAGCGCTCTTTGAAAATCTCGGATGAAAACGAGCTTTGCAAGCAGGATAAATAAAACCCGAAAATCAAGCGGATAAAACGCCGTAAAGCGACAAAAATAAATGAAAACGGAGCTAAAATGAGTAAAATTTTGATCGTCGAGGACGAAAATATGCTGCTTGAGATGATGTGCGCGTATTTGCAGGCTCAGGGCTATGAGACGGCGGGCGCGAAAAGCTACGACGATGCGTTAAATTTGGCTTATGAAAGCAACTTTGATCTTTGGATATTTGACGTCAAAATCATCGGCGGCAGCGGCTTTGCGCTCCTTGAGGAGCTGCGAAACGCTGGCAAAAATACGCCTTGCATATTTATGACCTCGCTAAATACGCTTGATGACGTGCAAACCGGTTTTTCTAGCGGCTGCGACGATTACATCAAAAAGCCGTTTGAGCTAAAAGAGCTACATCTGCGCGTACAAAATTTGCTAAAACGCACCTTCGTGCATAATAAAAACGAGCTGATAAATCTGGGCGAAAATTTGGGCTTTGATATGAATCAGGGCTTGCTGTTTCGTGACGGCAAGGCTGTCTCGATGCCCAAAAAGCAGTCTAGGCTGCTCGCGCTTTTACTAAAAAATCAGGATAAATTTTTAAGTAGAGAGGAGATCTATTCTCAAATTTGGGACTACGACGAGAGTCCTAGCGAGCTTAGTTTGCGCGTTTATATCGCGGAGCTGCGTAAAATTTTAGGCAAAGAACGAATCGTCAGCGCATCAAAGCTAGGCTATAAATATGTTTAAGCTTTTTGCAGCCACTTGGCGGCTTGGGTTTTGGGTTAAAAACGCTACTAAATTTACGCGATATTTTTATGAAATTTGCGGCTCTAGATTTCAAAATTTAGCGCCGAATTTGATTAAATTTACGGATAACGCGCGGCAAAGAGTAGGAGACGAGTTTCAAATTTTATCCAAATTTACGCAAGATTTTTGCCGTTTTAAGCTTCAAAATTTACGTCCGCAAGATAGCCGCAAATTTAATCCAAAAGGCGGTAAATGCCCTTGCTAAAACCTCTTAAAAAAGCCTTTGCAGCACTTTTGGACCGTCAAATTTTACCTATATTTTTGCTTTATTTCATCACGAGCGCCGCATTTTTGGTCTTTTTCGCGCAGATGTTTTACGAGCGCGAGAAGCATTTCATACTCGATCGCGACGTGTTTATCGTGCGAGATTTACAGCATCACCTGCAAAATAAACTGCAAAAAAACGGCAAGATAGACGACGATGATTTTGACGATGTCGAGGCTTTTGCCGTAAATTTAAAAACGGGCGAAGAGATCGAGGACGATTTTGAGCCGCGCGAGGGCATGCCGCAAAGGTACAAGGACGGAACGAACTCGGTGGTGCAGTTTTACCTCAAAAATCGCCTTGGCGAGGAGGAGTACTATGTCGCAGTCAAGGTCGCGGATCCCGAGTTTGCGATTCTCACGCTAAAACTCAAGATAATATTTTTCTCGTTTATGATACTGCTTGCTATTTTAGTCATAGCTTATTTTATCATCCGTCTTTCGCTGCGTCCGCTTTACCGTCGTATCGACTTTTTAAACGGCTTTATCAGAGATACGACGCACGAGATAAACACGCCTCTTAGCGTTATTTTGATGAGTATCGAGATGTTTAAAACCGATCCGAAAAAGTATCTAAATAACATAAAAACCGCCTCCAAAACTATCTCGACGCTTTACGAGGATCTCACGCTAGTAAAGCTTAGCGGTAAAGAGGACGGCGCGGCGACGAGCTTTAGCCTTAGCGAGCTGGTGCGCGAGAGGATCGGGTATTTTGGGCTAAATTTGGAACAAAAAAATATAAATTTAAGCACACAAATCGCCGAGGTGCAGCTGCGCTCATCCTACAAAAAAACGCGAAAAATCATCGACAATCTACTAAGTAACGCCATAAAATACTGCGACGAAAACGGCTCGGTAAGCGTAAATTTAACTCCCGCAGCGCTCGCGATATCAAACAGCGGCGCGGGCATCGCGAAGGAAAATTTGCCGCGGATTTTTGATCTTTACACGCGGTTTGACGAGCGAAACGGCGGCTTTGGCATCGGGCTTCATATCGTTAAAACTTTTTGCAAGGAGCTAGGGTTTAAAATCTCGTGCAAAAGCGGCGGCGGGCTAACCGAGTTTCGCGTGGAGTTTGGCGGAAGTGCGCAAATTTAGTCCCGTCTAACGGCGGTGCGGTTGCCTTCAAATTCGGCTAAATTTGATATACGAGCGGGGACGCAAAGTAAGCCCGAGCGGCAAAATCTCGAACGCCTTATCTTAGTCAAAATGCTTTCGCGGACGTCCGGGTATAATTTTGCCCATTTGCCGAATTTATGCCGTCCTGCTCTTTGCGCAAGATGCGCCTAAATTTGCTCTCGCGTTAAATTTCGCTTTTTTATGCCAGCGCTTAAATTTTATCGGCTTTGGATTCTGGCACGAGACGGGCTTGATTTTACGAAAGCTGACGTTATATTTATCGCTGTCGTCGCAGTATAAGACGATCTCAAAATTTCCGCGCGCCGTAGCTATAAGGACAGCTGTTTTGCCGCATTCGCCAAATCGTGCCGTCCGTGCGTAAATAGGGTCAAATTTGTAAGCGCGGATACGGACCGTATCGCCGGCACGGCGCCGTAAAACGCATCCTAGCTTTGCATTCGTAACGCTGGCACTTTTGCCGCTCGTTTGCGCCTGCCGCCATAGTTTTGTTTAAATTTAACTGCTTTTTTATTTTAAAAATGTAAAATCTAGTTTAAAACTTAAGGCACTAAATGACAGCACTTCTGGTAGCCGAATACATCGGCATAGCCTCCGCAGCCACGAGCGGATTTATATACGCGGTTAAGCGCGACTGCGACTGGCTAGGTATTTTTATCGCTGCGCTTCTAACCGCGCTTGGAGGCGGATTTATGCGCGACGCTATCGTCTCGCGCCCGCCGTATTCGTTTACGCACTATGCTCCGTGCATTATCGTGATGGTGATGCTCTTTCTCTCGGCGTTTTTGCGCCTGCACAAGCGAAGCGATATCGAGAAAAAATTCCTTTTCGTCACCACCGACGCCGTGGATCTGGTGAGCTTTTCTATCGTCGGGGCGATCGTGGCGCTACAGTTTGGCTACAACGTCTTTGGCGTCGTGCTGCTCGCGCTTTGCAACGGCGTAGGCGGCGGCATGATACGCGACGTGCTGTTTAACGAGATCCCTTGGTGCCTAAAAACCGGACTTTATGCGACGGTTAGCATCGTCGTGGGACTGCTTTATTTTGCCATGGATTACGCCGGGCTTACTAGCGTTTTTTGGGTGATGGGGCTTTTGGCGTTTGGTATCGCGTTTAGGCTTGCGGCGTATTATCTAGGCTGGCATCTGCCTAGGCTACAGAAGTGAAACCGCTTTATTTTTGATGAGGCGCTAAATTTATAGCGCAACGGTAGCTTTTTGCTTGTGTGAAAGCAAGCCCGGGCGCTAAATTTTATGCGTCTGCGCCCAGAGCCACCGCAAAATTCTACAATTTTGCCTTCGGAAATGCCGGTACATCTATGAAGTTAGTCGTGTGGTAGCCGGGAGGAGTCACTTCTGTAGGAAATGCCTTTTTTAAGAGGCTTCTTAAAATATCGCATCTTCTATCCTCTCCGTCATTCATCATGCCGCCTATGTGTCCTACGTTTCCAGCCGCTATTGTTATACCGGGTCTTGCCGGATGTTCAGGTGAAAAAGGAATATTGTCTATATTGGAGGAGGCTATATATACGCACAGATTGCCGCTACCCATGCTTGCTTTTTTTGAAAATATAGGTACCGCAGCCCCATCTATCGAGAGCACAAGGGTACCTTGTATGCTTGTAAATTCAGTCCACGGAAATAGTCGATACGTATCCTCTGCGATCTCCGTACTAATACCGGAGGTGGCTTCTACGGGGGCGTAATAATTAGTCATAGCAGGATAAGTTTTAAATTTTATATTGCTATTGCCCGTAGCGGTTACATAATTAATTACGTCGTTTACCGCGGTTTTGATCTGCGTAGCCATTGCAACCGCCCATGCTTCGTCTCTATTTGCTTGCAGTCTAGGTATGGCCACGGCGGCTAGGATACCTATTATGACGATGACGAATACCAGCTCTATCATCGTAAATGCGCGAACGAATTTTGGATTATGAGTACCGGATATCTTATTTACACCCTCCCCCGCCTCTCTTTTAAAAAGTAGTTTCATAATTATTCCTTTTAGTGTCAAATTTTTGCGAATTATATCTAAATACAAAATTTTTTAAAAAATTAAGCCAAATTTAAATATTAGATTTTCTAAATATTGAGTTTTATTA
>CAUPYN010000143.1:0-5422 GCA_963515575.1 uncultured Campylobacter sp. | reverse complement strand
GATTTATTCTTGCCTTTGTAGGCTAAAATGGTAGTCGCGTGAAACACTTATTCACCCTCTACGTCTAGTTTTAGCGTGGCGCGCACGGCGTGACCGAGTTTGACGTCCACTTCGTATATGCCAGTCGCTTTTATGGTGTGCGCGAAGTCAAACGCCTTTTTATCAACGACTAGATGATGATTTTTTTCTAGCGCTTCTGAAATTTCATCCTTCGTCACTGCGCCAAATAGCGCGCCGTTTGCTCCGAGCGGCTTTTTAACCTTGAGCGTGATTTTTTCAATCTCGGATTTTAGCTTTTCTATATTTGCGATCTCGTATTTTAGCTCCTCGGCCTTGCGTTTTTGCTCGGCGTCGTACTGGCGCAAAACATCTGGAGTCGCAGCTTTAGCAAAGCCTTTTCCGATTAGGAAGTTATTTCCGTAGCCTTCTTTTAATTCTTTGATTTCGCCGGATTTTCCTAGTGATTTTACGTCTTTTATTAATAATACTTTCATTTTTATCCTTTATTTAGTTAAATTTGCGCCCGTTTTTGCGTCCGATGATAAATCTTAGCGCGTTTAGCTTGATAAATCCGTTCGCGTCTTTTTGATCAAACACGCTGTCCTCTTCAAACGTGCAAAATGCCTCGCTAAAGAGATTGTCCGTCTTGCTGTCGCGTCCTAGCACGATGACGTTGCCTTTGTAGAGCTCGACTTTGACCGTGCCGTTTACGCTCTCTTGGCTCTTGTCGATGAGCGCTTGTAGCATGATACGCTCAGGCGACCACCAGTAGCCGTTATAGATGAGCTCTGCGTAGCGAGGCATTAGCTCGTCTTTTAGGTGTGCCGCGCCGCGATCTAGTGTGATGCTCTCGATCGCGCGGTGAGCTTTTAGCATGATCGTGCCGCCAGGAGTTTCGTAGCAGCCGCGGCTTTTCATGCCGACCGAGCGGTTTTCTACAAGGTCGAGTCTGCCGATACCGTGTTTGGCGCCTAGGCGGTTTAGCTCGGCTAGTAGCGCCGCCGGGCTCATTTTTCTGTCGTTTATGCTAACCGGGTCGCCTTTTTCGTAGCCGATTTCTATTATTTCGCTTTCGTTCGGAGCGTCTTTCGGGCTTACAGTCCAGCGCCACATATCGGCTTCCGGAGCGTGAGCAGGGTTTTCAAGCACTAAGCCCTCGTAGCTGATATGGAGCAAATTTGCGTCCATAGAATAGGGGCTTTTGCCCGGTTTCTTTTCTATTTTGATTCCGTTTTTTTCGGCGTATTTTAGTAGCTTTTCACGGCTGTTTAGATCCCACTCGCGCCAAGGAGCGATGATAGTTAGGTTATCTCCCAGCGCGTAGTAGCCTAGCTCAAAGCGCACTTGGTCGTTACCCTTGCCCGTCGCTCCGTGGCTCACGCCGTCGGCGCCTACTTTGGCGGCGATTTGGGCTTGTTTTTTAGCTATCAGCGGGCGAGCTATCGAAGTGCCTAGTAGATATTCGCCCTCATAAACGGCGTTTGCTCTAAACATCGGAAATACGAAATCTCGCGCAAATTCCTCTTTTAAATCCTCTATAAATATATTTTCGGGTTTTATGCCGAGCTCTAGCGCTTTTTGGCGTGCGGGTTCTAGCTCCTCGCCCTGACCGATATCGGCGGTAAAGGTCACCACTTCGCATTTATACTCGTCTTGTAGCCATTTTAAAATAATGCTCGTATCAAGTCCGCCCGAATAGGCGAGAACGACTTTTTTCACATCTTTTTTCATTCTCTATCCTTTATATTGAGATGACGCGTATTTTAGCCAAATTTGATTAATTTGTTATAAATATTTCCGCTAAAATCGCGTGCGCTAAACGTCAAATTTACATTAAATTTAATATGCGATGACGAGGAATTAAAAATTTAAGCCAAATTTGGCTAAAATCGCCGCCATGAGAGTAGATAAGTTTTTAAATACCGTAAATATCACAAAAAGGCGTGCAGTCAGCGAAGATATGTGCAAAAGCGGCGTCGTGAGCGTAAACGGCGTCGTCGCCAAACCGGCCAAAGAGGTTAAGATCGGCGACGTGATAACGATCAAATTTCTAGCCAAAGAGGCTCGCTACGAGGTGCTAGCGATCCCAGAGACCAAAAGTATCCCAAAATCAGCCCAAGCGCTATACGTAAAAGAGCTATGATAGAGCTAAATTTGGGGCTTGGCGAGCTTAGCGAGGTGGTAAAAATTTTACCCCAAAGCGGCGTCGTTATACTGCAGGGAAATTTGGCTAGCGGCAAAACTACGTTAGTAAAAGCTATCGTAAAGGCTCGCGGCATCGATGCGGAGGTTACTTCTCCCACGTTTTCGGTCATGCAAAGCTACGGAGATAAAATTTATCACTACGACATCTATCAAAACGGACTTGACGCGATTTTGCAAAACGGACTTTTTGAAAATTTGCTAGAGGAGGGGCTTCACCTGGTAGAGTGGGGCGACGAGCGACTGGAAAAGGCGCTAGCAAATTTGGGCGAAAAATGCGTCAAGGTAGTCATCTCGCCTAGCCAAAAAGGGCGAAAATACGAGGTTTACGGTGCATAAATTAGAAGTTAAAGATTTACAAAAAACGATCAAAAAAACAAACATCATAAACGGCATCTCGCTAGAGGTCAAAAGCGGCGAGGTAGTAGGGCTGCTAGGCCCAAACGGCGCGGGCAAAACGACGACGTTTTATATGATATGCGGGCTCATCTCGCCAACTAGCGGTAGCGTCTTTTTAGACGGCGCAGACGTGACGAAGGTGCCGCTACACAAGCGCGCGCATATGGGTATCGGCTATCTGCCGCAAGAATCAAGTATATTTAAAGACCTCTCCGTCGAGGAAAATTTACTGCTCGGCGCCGAGATCTTGTATAAAGACGAGGCCGTCCGCGAGAAAAAAGTAAATGAAATGCTAAATTTGCTAAATATCGAGCCCATACGCCTGCGAAAGGGCGTGAGCCTAAGCGGCGGCGAGCGCAGACGCTGCGAGATTGCTAGAAGCCTAATCATCACGCCTAAATTTTTGCTACTGGATGAGCCCTTTGCCGGCGTCGATCCGATCGCCGTTAGCGACATACAAAGCATCGTTCGCGATCTAAAAAAACTAGGTATCGGCGTACTCATCACCGACCACAACGTCCGCGAGACGCTAGCCATCTGCGACCGAGCCTACGTGATCAAGGATGGTAGCCTGCTAGCTAGCGGTAGCGCGAACGAAGTCGCGAACAACAAACTCGTGCGCACCCACTATCTGGGCGAAGAGTTTAAATTTGTAGAATAATGCTAAAGCAAACTCAAGCTCCCAAAAATAAGCTCTCGCACACGTTACGCTCGTGGCTGCCGATACTGAGCAGCAGCGTCGAGGAGCTAAAGGAGACGCTTGAGCCGTTTTTAGCAGATAATCCGTTTGCAAGCGTGCAGCAGCGAAATTTAAGCGAGCTGCCAAGCGCCGCGCCGTCTAAAAAAGAGAAAAATTTCTTCAAAGAAATATCAAAAAATAGCGTAACTGATAGTATCGAAAGCTTTAGCGTGGCTAAAACCGGGCTTTACGACAAGCTAATCGAGCAGATAGATAAGCCCCTTTTTCCGACCGAAAAATCCCAAAAAATCGCAATGAAAATCATCGAGTGCATAAACGAGGAGGGCTACTACGAGCCTGAGGCCTTTGACGAATTTAGCGAGGCGGAGATCGAGTCGGTGCGAAAGCGCTTTGCCTACCTCGAGCCCGCGGGTATCGGCGCAAAGGACTACAAAGAGAGCTTTTTGTTTCAGCTTGAGGAGCTAAATTTAGACGAGAAGCTCTTTGAAAGCGCTAAAAAGCTTGCGTTAAATTTCGAAAACCTCTCCCAAATGCGCAAAATCCCGCTCTACAACGAAGCGCTCGCCGTCATCAAGAGGCTAAAAAATCCGCCCGCGATCGAGTACATGAGCGAGGCTGCGGCGATCATCCCCGACATCGTCATAGACACGAGCTCGGGCGGTATCGAAGTGCGCATTAACGACGACTTTTACCCCGAGATCGTCATCGACGTCGAGGGGCTTGACGAAAAAGAGAGCTTCGTCGCCTCGCGCGTAAAAGAGGCCAAAGACCTCATAGACGCGCTTGATATGCGAAAAGCCACGCTGCGCAAGATCGCCCTAATGCTAGTGGAGTATCAGTACGATTACTTTTTCGGCGGCGACATCAAGCCTATGCGCCTAAAGGACATCGCCGAGGATCTGGGGCGAAACCCATCGACCATCTCGCGCGGCATCTCAAACAAATACCTCGAGTGCTCGCGCGGGCTCGTGCCTATAAAGAGCTTTTTCTCCGCTGCGATCGACGAGGACGTCTCAAACAAGGCCATCAAGGACTTCGTAGCAAATCTCGTCCGAAACGAAAACCCCGCCAAGCCGCTTAGCGATCTAAAAATTTTGGAGTTTATAAAGAAGGAATTTAACGTCGAGGTCGTCCGCCGCACGATAACCAAATACCGCCTCGCGCTAAATATCGGCAGCTCTAGCGAGCGTAAAAAGACGTATCTTTTGCAGTCGGGTAAGTAAAATTTACCGCGAGCGGGGCGAGTAGGGTAAATTTTCCATAAATATCAAAATTTAGCCGAAACTTCGACGCGGCAAGGCGCTTTTGTTATTTTGATTAAATTTAGCCGTTTTGGTTTTTGGATTCAAAAAATTTGTAATAAAGCATATAAATTAATGATGTCAGTAAATATATTCCTATGCCAGAAAAAATACCCTGAAAAAGCGGTATATACTGAAATATCTCAAATTTGGTCGCAAAATCTATATAAAAACGCGGCCATCCTATAAAAGTAACGCCGTCGGTGACGATGTAGCCCGTGTAATACACGTATATCGAAAAAAACCGAATATAAAGCTTAATACGAGCATTTTCCAGTTTAGTTTTTCTATACCCTCGCGATCGCCTATATCCGTGTCCATAAATACGGTGTACATGCAGGTAACGTAAAATACCATCTCCGCCGCCCAAAGTAGCCCAACTACCCACATATAGCTCGTGTAAAATTCTATCTCTTGTTTAAACGGACTGACATCGCTAAAAATTTGGATATTTGGAAAGTATTGCTTCATAAAATTTACGAATTTTGCGCAAATAGGATAGCTTGAGAGAATATCGCTAGGAATAATAAAAATCCCGAGAGCGAATATAAAATATATCGCCAAAATGATATTCATTGCGATCTTATCGTGGGTTTTGCAGTACCTATATAATAAACCCTCTTCTGGCGCCGTCTTCCTCTTTGTTAAATTTGAGTCCAAATTTCACTCCGCCGAGCTTTCTAGCTCCTTAAAATAAGGCTTCAAGCTCTCGTATGCGTTTTGGATACGCTGAAACTGCGTTTTACACTCGTCCAAAAGCCCGGGGCTAAGCGCGGCGTGAAAGTCGGGGTGGTAGGCTTTAACAAGCTCCAGATAGCGG
>CAUPYN010000142.1:0-5476 GCA_963515575.1 uncultured Campylobacter sp. | reverse complement strand
TGCGCTTGAGTTACTGCCATGTGGACTCCTTTTAATGTTCTTAGTTATGGTTTGATGTCTTAAAGGCGGGGTAAAGAGCTCAAAAGTTCGATACTTATGGGCTTAAAACGGACTAAATTTTATTTACCGCTCAGCGTCTAAGGCATATCAGCTTTTTGGCTTCGGTAAATAAATCCTAAAAAGCTTGATTAATAAAATTTATGTCCGCATCTAAACTTAAAACCGCTTTAAAAAGTTGGGGGATTATATCAAAAAAAACATATAATTTAATTAATCGGCTATTTAAACTAGCATTTATGGCTTTTGCCGCTTAAATTTAGCTTTAATTTAGCTATTTTTAAATATAATCCAAGCTTCAATTCGCACACACCAGTCCTAAAATTTAGTTGCGTTTGTCAAAAACAAATGTTAATGGGTGTGGAGGAGAAACCTAAATTTCGGGGAAACCCACAAGGAGAAAACTCATGGTAACAATGAGAGATTTGCTAGAGTGCGGCGTTCATTTCGGACACCAAACGCGCAGATGGAATCCGAAGATGAAAAAATTCATTTTCGGCGAGAGAAAAGGTATCTATATCATAGATCTACAAAAAACTATCCGCTACTTCCGCTACACTTATAACGTCGTTCGCGACGCGGCTGCAGAGGGTAAAACTATACTTTTCGTAGGTACTAAAAAACAAGCCGGCGCAACTCTAAAAGAGTATGCTGAAAAATGTGGCATGCCGTACGTAAATCACCGCTGGCTAGGCGGCATGATGACAAACTTCGGCACTATCCGCCAATCTATCCGCAAACTCGAAGTAATCGAGGCTATGGAAGAAGACGGCTCTATAAATTTACTAACTAAAAAAGAAGCTCTAATGCTTCGCCGCAAAAAAGAGAAGCTTCTAGCGTCTCTAGGCGGTATCAGAAACCTAAAAACCGTGCCTGATATGATTTTCGTCATTGACACGGTAAAAGAAAAAATCGCCGTACAAGAAGCTAACCGCCTAAAAATCCCTGTCGTAGCTCCGATCGACACAAACTGCGATCCTGACGTTATCGACTTCCCGATCCCTGGCAACGACGACGCGATCCGCTCGGTTCAGCTTTTCTGCCAAGAGATGGCCGAGGCTATCATCGAGGGACGCTCTCAGCTTGAAAAAGACGGCGGCGAGCTAGAAGAAGGCAAAGAAGCCGTAAGCCAAGCCGAAAAAGACGCAGTCGTAAACGAGACTATAAACGAAGACTTCTCCGAGGACTTCAGCGAGGATGAAGAGTAATGGAAATCAGCGCACAAATGGTAAAAGAGCTCCGCGAATCAACCGGAGCCGGAATGATGGACTGCAAAAAGGCACTAGCCGAGGCTAACGGCGATATGGAAAAAGCCGTTGATATCCTTCGCGAAAAAGGTCTAGGTCAAGCCGCTAAAAAGGCTGACCGCCTAGCTAGCGAGGGTCTTGTGAGCGTTGTTGTTTGCGATCACTGCAAAACCGCAACTATCAGCGAGATAAACTCTGAGACCGACTTCGTCGCTAAAAACGCTCAGTTTCAAAATTTGACCAAAGACACTACGGCTCACATCCAGACAAATTTGATAAAAGACGTCGAGAGCCTAAACGCAAGCGTTATCAACGGCGTTAAATTTGAGGATTATTTTAAAACCCAGATCGCTACTATCGGCGAGAATTTGGTCGTTCGCCGCTTTGAGACTATAAAAGCGGACGACAAAGGCGTAGTAAACGGCTACGTTCACTCAAACGGCCGCGTAGGCGTATTAATCGGCCTAGCTTGCCAAAGCGCAGAAATCGCAAACAAAGCGGCCGAATTCGCAAGAAATTTGTGCATGCACGCAGCCGCTATGAAACCAAGCGTAATAAGCTACAAAGACCTTGACAAAGAGTTTGTCGAGAAGGAATTTATCGCGCTTCGCGCCGAGCTTGAAAAAGATAACGAAGAGCTAAAGCGCCTAGGCAAGCCGCTTCATCACATCCCTGAGTATGCTAGCCGCTGCCAGATAGGCGATGCCGAGCTAGCTAAAGCTACGAAAGCTATCGAAGAAGAGCTAAAGGCCGAAGGCAAACCTGAGAAAATTTGGGACAAAATCATCCCTGGCAAGATCGAGAGATTTTATGCCGATAACACCGTTTTAGATCAGCGCCTTACGCTGCTTGGACAGTTTTATGTAATGGACGATAAAAAAACTATCGAGCAAGTCGTTGAAGAAAAAGGCAAAGAGCTAGGCGGCAAGATCGAAGTAGTAAAATACGTTCGCTTCGAGCTTGGCGAAGGCCTAGAGAAGAAAAATGAGGACTTTGCGGCCGAGGTTGCGGCGCAAATAGGCTAAATTAATGGAAATCTTAAAGGGCGTAAATCTAGGCTTTGCGTATGATTATACGCTCTTTGAGGATGTAAATTTAAGCGTCAATGCCGGCGGCAGTTGCGCCATAACGGGCGTTAGCGGCTGCGGCAAATCAACCATACTCCACATACTTTCCACTCTTTTACGACCCAAAAACGGCGAAGTTATTTATGGCGGCAAGTCGCTTTACGAACTACCTGCAAATGAGCTTTTACGCATCCGCAGATTTGATTTTGGTATCATTTTTCAGGCGCACTATCTTTTTAAAGGCTTTAGCGCGCACGAAAATATCGAGTTAGCCTCAGTTTTATCCGCGCAAAAAATCGACGATGAAATTTTAGCAAATTTAAAGATAGACGGCGTGATAAATCAAAAAGTAGGCGAGCTAAGCGGCGGGCAGCAGCAACGCGTCTCAATCGCTAGAGTGCTTTGTAAAAAGCCGCGCGTGATATTTGCCGACGAGCCGACGGGAAATCTAGACAAACAGACTGCAAACGAAGTGATGCAAACGCTGTTTAACTATATCAAAGCAAACGATGCGGCGCTGGTTTTGGTCACTCACGACAACGAGCTTGCGCAAAGATGCGACGAGGTTTACCGTCTCGAGGACAAAAAGCTTTCTTTAATTTCGCGTTAATTTGTCTAATTTTTTGATATTTTTGCCAAAAGGTCTGTATGCTATTTTGCTAAATTTAGCCTTTGGCGATATTGCCAGGCAGAGTAGATAGCTTGATTATTTAGTTAAATTTTCGGCCTAAAATTTTGATTAAATCGCGGCGGTTGCGGCGCCATATTTGCGGTAACGCTGGTAGAAACAGCCCCGGCTTTTGCGCGCAGCTTTACCGGCTAAAATTTAACGAAAAGGCCGGCTTTACCCTAGCTTGTTTTGACTGTTTTATCTTTTTATTTTTGCGGTAAAGTCGGCCGTCAAATTTAGCCTAGTAGTGGCGTTTGGATTTTAAAAATAGATCATTTTGCTAGCACTAAACGCATCTCAAATTTATGCTTTATCCGTGCAGCGTTTTTGACGAGTTTAAGTCCTAAATTTAGTAAAACGCAAAATCGCTTTGACCCTGGAGGCTAAAATAACGGCGCGTCTAACCGTAAATTTGTAATATAAAATCATAATTTTACGCCGTTTTCGTCGCCGAATTTTGCCTTGCGCGGTTACATAATCAAAGTTTGGAATCAAGCCGTCTATTTAGTAGCAAATGCCGCGCATAGACATATGGCCGCGAGATTTGGCAAGGTGTCGTAAGCTAAAGGGAACGTAAATCAGGCATTAACGGCGTAACGCGAAAACTAAAAATAACGCGATAAAAATAAGGTTAAATTTCACGAGCTATTTTTGCGATAAGCAAGCTAAATTTAACCCCGAATAAAAGTAAATTCTACTAAAATAGCCACAGATTTCGTACGAAAATCGGTTGGTTAGCCGCGCTAGGTTTTAGAAGCGCAAGCTAAATTTATTTAGACGAAAACCAAGCCGAATGCGAAAATTTAAATCAAAAACGAAAGAGTCAGGTGGAACTAGTCGAGTTTTTCGCGCCCGAGCGCGTCATCACCTTTATGCTACTGTTTGCGCGTATCGGCGGGCTGATGTTGTTTTTTCCGTTTTACGGACACGAGCAGATACCCATGAGCGTCAAGACCGCGTTTTCGTTTTTACTCACGCTATTTTTGTTTCCGCTTGCTAGCATTAAAAACGGCGAAATTTACTATCTAGCCGTCGAGATCGTGAGCGAGGCGGCGCTGGGTGTTTGCGCGGGGTTGCTGCTTCACATCGTTTTTGCTAGTTTGCAGCTAGCAGGCGAGCAGATATCGATGATCATGGGCTTTTCGATGGCTACAGTGCTAGATCCGCAGACGGGTATCAGCTCGCCCGTGATCTCAAATATCATAAATTTCCTCGCTCTTATGACATTTTTGGCCTTCGATGGGCATCATCTTATCCTGCTTTTTATCTCAAATTCTCTTACGCACATTCCGCTGGGCGGCTTTTACCCGAGTTCCGATATCGTGCAGTACGCCTCAAAGTCCATGATAAATTTATTTACTTTTGGATTCATCATTTCTTTCCCGATTTTGGCGCTTTCGCTGCTTTCTGATTTGATTTTTGGAATGCTCATGAAGACGATGCCGCAGTTTAACCTGCTAGTCGTGGGCTATCCGATCAAGATCACGATCGGCTTTGCCGTGCTGATCGCGATACTAGCGGGCATGATGGAGCTTTTTAGGCAGCTGGTGCTTCGCGTTATCAACGACCTTCCGTCGCTATTTTTCTAAAACTAAGCTTGAAGTAATGGAAAATATCTTAAAATATGCTTTTTAGGTTTATAAAAGGAGACTTCGTGAAAATCGTCATCATAAACGAAAATCCGGCCGTATCGCGCCTTGCTACCTTAGCGCTTGATAAAATCGGTCTTGAATACGCTCAGATCGGCAACGCCGGCGAGCTTGACGGTCCTTGCGACGTGCTTATCGTAGATAGCGACTCGGACGCTAAGGATACGAACCTAAAACAATTTGCAAACAAAATTTTATATCTTTCTTCTAAAAATGCCCCGACTTTCGACGGCGCCGATAGGATACTGCCAAAGCCGTTTTTGCCTACTGAATTTATCGCTATCGTCGAAGATCTGGCCAACAAGAGCAAAGAGGCCGCTAGCGAGGCTAAGGCCGAGGCCGAGGACGATGAAGTGTCGGTAAAGGGATTTGAGTTTATGGATGATTTGGGCGATGAAATATTTAAAGAAGAGCCTGCTCCTATCGATGCCGACGAGTTTGATTTAGAGGGTATTTTGGACGACGATCCGGTTTTATCCGGCGACGAAGCAGCCGGTTTTGAGGAGCCCGGCGAGACGGTTAAATCTACGGACGATGCGAGCCAAGAGCCTGAGAGTAAGGCGGGCGAGCCAAATTTCGACGAATCAGAGGCGGATAATGATAAATTTGAAGATATAAACGAGCAAGAAGCGCTCGATGAACTCGATGATTTTGAAATAGCCGTAAAAGAAGAGGATTTTAACGGGCTTGATTTGGATGACGAGTCTGGAGGCGAGATAGCCGAGCAAAACGAGTCTCAAGAAGCTAAATTTGAGACATTTGGCGATAGTATAGAAGATATAAAGA
>CAUPYN010000141.1:0-5481 GCA_963515575.1 uncultured Campylobacter sp. | reverse complement strand
GGCTTTTTAGCTCGGCGATTATAGCTGCGGCATCTTTGTCCATACCGCGTTTTACCTCGACCGGATTTGCGCCTGCGGTGATGTTTCTTAAGCCCTCTTTAAAGATAGAGTGCGCTAAAACCGTAGCCGTAGTCGTACCATCGCCCGCCTCGTCGTTTGTTTTGCTAGCGACCTCTTTTACTAGGCCTGCGCCCATGTTTTCTAGAGCGTCTTTTAGCTCGACCTCTTTAGCTACGCTCACGCCGTCTTTTGTGATCGCTGGAGCGCCGAAGCTTTTTTGCACTAGCACGTTTCTGCCGCGAGGCCCCATCGTTACTTTTACCGCGTCGTTTAGTTTTCTAACGCCTTCGTATAGTTTGTTTCTAGCCTCGTCTGAAAAAAATATCTCTTTTGCCATCTTTATTCCTTTAAATTTAGATTATTTTAAAACGCCCAAAACGTCTTCGATTTTTAGAACCAAATACGTCTTGCCATCAAGCACGACCTCGGTGCCGCCGTATTTAGCGAAAACTACGCTATCGCCCACACTCACGCCTTCTACCTCGCTTGATACCGCCAAAACCTTGCCGCTTAAAGGTTTTTCTTTTGCATTATCGGGTATAATGATGCCCGAAGCGGTCGTTTTGACGTCCTCAAGACGCTCGACTAAGACTCGTTTGCCTAACGGTTGAAAATTCATGATTCATCCTTTATGGTTTAATTTTACTTTTTTAGCACTCTTTTGTTTTGAGTGATGAAATTATAGTCAAATTTTTAGAATTTGTCAATGATTTAGCTAAAATTCTTAACAAGTCTTAGTATAATCGGCTCAAGTTTCATAATAAAATTAAACTAAATCTAAAGGATAGACGATGAAAATATTAGGCGCCCTGCTCGGACTGGTTTTTGCTTTGCTTATCGCGGCTTACGTCGCGGCCTTTACGGATTTTGGCAACGGCTTGGTTAAACCCTACGCCGAAAATATCATTAAAGAAAAAAGCGGATTTGACATCAAATTTGACAAATTTCAGATCCGCCCGACGAGCGTAGATATCGTAGCTAACGTAAACGGCGAGATCGCGGCGAACGTAAACGGCGGGCTTTCGATTTTCTCGCAAAGCCTCGATCTAAAATACGACGTCGCCGTTAGCGATCTAAAAAGCCTGGGCGTCAAGCTAAACGAAGCTATGAAAATCTCGGGCATCGCAAAGGGCAAATTTAGCGATTTCACAGCTAGCGGAGTAGGCCAAATGCTAGGCTCAAACGTCAGCTTCGACGCAAATTTAAAGGACTACAAGCCGCTTTCTTTAAAGCTCGACGCTAAAAATTTACAGGTCGAAAAAGCTCTAGCGCTAGCCGGCCAGCCTATCTACGCGCACGGTAAAATCTCCGCCGTCGCAAATATCGTAGAAAGCGGCGGCAAGCCAAACGGCACCGCAAATATCGATATCTTGGACGTCAAAACAGATAACGCGCTAATCGCAAAGGATTTTAACGTGACTCTGCCGTCAAATTTCGCCGCAAACGGCAAAATCGTAGCCGACGTTAAAGACGGCATCGTAAACGCCAAAAGCGCAGTGATCACGCCGCTAGCGACGATCGGTAGCGACAAGACGATCTACGATCCAAACTCAAACACCCTAAGTAGCGACGTCAAGCTCATCGTGGACGATCTAGCCAAATTTGAGCCCGTCGTGGGGCAAAAGCTTAGCGGCGCGTTTAAAGCAAACGGCAACGTCATCGCCACCGCCGGCGAGCTAAAAAACTTCGACGTCAAGATCGAGGGATTTGGCGGTAACGTCGATGCGGTGCTAAACGGCGGCAAACTCATAGCCAAAATCAGCTCGCTAAAGCTTGACGAGCTAGTTAAAATCGCCGCTTTCCCGGCGTTTGTCGGCGGAACTATCAGCGGCGAAGCGGTGCTAAACGACGTGCATAACACGCAAAATATCTCCGGTTCTGTTAAGCTTGCCACCAAAAACGCGCGGCTAAATCCGGCCGAGCTAAAACAGGTCGCAAAGGAGATAAATTTGAGCAAACCTCTAGCCTTTGAGTTAAACGCAAACGCCGATGTGGCAAGCTCAAAAGCCAAATTTAACTCCTCGCTAAACTCCGAGCTTTTAAAATTAAAGAGCCTAAGCGGCGTTTACGGACTGGACGACGAAAACGTGGACGTAAAATTTGACGCGGGCATCGATGATCTGAGCAAATTTGAAGAGCTAATCGGCAAAAAGTTATCTGGCAAAGTGGACGTCAAAGGCGCGGCAAAACTCGCAAAAGGCGCGCTTAGCGAGCTAGATCTAAACGCAAACGCGCTAGGCGGCAAGATAGATGCGATCCTCAAAAACGAAAAACTCACGGCAAATTTAAGCGCGCTTTCGCTCAAAGACGCATTTACGCTGGCTGCGCTGCCAAACTACGCCGACGCCGTGATCGACGGATCCGTAAATCTAAGCGGACTGGATCCCAAAAATCTCAGCGGTACGGCTAAATTTAACGTAAAAAACGGAATAGTAAATAGCGCCGTCGTGGCAAAAGAGCTAGATAAGCGCTTCCCAAGCGGCACGAAATTCGACGCTAACGCAGACGTCGCTATAAACGGCGGCAAGGCTAAATTTGACGCGGTAGCAAACCTCGTCTCAAACGCAAACAAAAACCTAATCGCGCTAAAAAATCTAAAAGGCGACTACGAGCTTGAAAGCGGCTCGGCGAAGGCGGATTTTGAGCTTAGCATAAGGGAGTTAAAAGAGATCGAGTTTTTGGTCGGAAGGCCGCTTTACGGGCCTTTGCTAGTTATCGGCGATGCGACGAAAACGGGCGAAAAGCTAAGCGCGAACGTAAATTCGCGACTCTTTAACGGCGATCTTAAAGCAGTCTTAAAAGACGACATCCTAAACGCAAATTTAAAAAGCTTCACCGCCAAAGGCCTCACCGACTTTTTGGGTCTCTCGCACGTCTACGACGGCACCGGCGATATGACGATGGATTATAATCTCGCCTCGCAAAAAGGTAAATTTGACGTCGCCGTAAATGACGGCAAGCTTGCAAAGACCGATTTTACCGAGCAGGTAAGGACCTTCACGGGGCGCGACATAACAAGCGAAATCTACAAAAACAGCAAAATAAAAGGCACGATAAACAAAAACCTCATCGACTTTAACGCCGATATGAACGCGACTAGAAGCCGCGTCTGGGTAACTAGTGGCAAATACGATATGGCAACCAAGGCCGTAAACGTGCCGATAAAAATGAACTACGAAAAAACCGACATCGACATCACCGTCACTGGCACCAGCGACAACCCGAAATACACGATCGGCTCGGACTACCTAAAGGGCAAGGCGGTTAAGGAGCTCGATAGATTTTTGGATAAGAAATTCGGCAAAGACGACGAAAACGGCACCACGGGCGATGCGAAAAAAGACGCAAAAAAAGATGCGATAAAAGGGCTTCTCAAGGGGTTGTTTTAGGTAAATTTGAGCTAAGCGCAGCGGTAAATTTGACGCCGAATTTGAGTAAAATAAGTTCGGCAAGTGCGGCAAATTTAAGCTGGAGCTTGCTTGCTCTGCGCGTCAAATTTGAGCTGCTGCTGGGCTAAATTTGATCGCTCGGCTCGGCGGTTAAATTTACGATTTACCTGACGACAAATTTGAGTCTTTTTGATTAAAGTCAGCGGCGCGGCTCGGTATTAAAATCAAAGCTTTAAATTTAAGGCGTTACGGGTAGCAAATTTAAACAGTCTTAGGACGCTAAATTTAAGTCCGCTTTGAGGATAGATTTGAGCGGACAAGGCGGCGATGAATTGCCAGCAAGCCCCGCGACCAGCAAAAAGCGATGATTTTTGGGTTTTATGCGATAAACGATTGACGAAGTGCTAAAGAAGCAATGATTTAAAGGAGCAAATTTTGAACGCAGCAGATAATCAGACGCAAAATTTAAACTACAATCCTCAAAATCCAAATTTGACGAATCCCGGCTCGGGCAAATTTTTGAGGGATTACGACAAAGAGCCGATAATCATCAAGCATTATAAACAAAATTTGAGCCTATTTTCAGCCTTCTTAACCCTCGCGCTCGTTGCCATCATTATCTTGATCTCCTTGATTTTTTCTTTGATGAGTTTGGATAGGATTTTATTTAGCTCCATTATTACTATCATAGTTTTAAAGCCTACGTTAAAGAAGCCTTAAATGCGCCTAAAAACGGCCATTTCCGCTTTGAAAACGGTGCCGTAAAACAGCAAATCACAGACAAAATCGTAAAAGAAATCAAGCTTGCCCAGATCGCGGACTTAAGAAAAACATTTGACATCACGGATGATTTGTATCAGATAGAAGCTAACAAATACATCGTTTTCATCGGCTTAGTTTTCGTGCTTTTAGCGCTTAAAAACTATTGTGACGTGATGGGTGTGAATATTTTTGAGATTTTTGCGTTTTTTATCTTCTTATTTTTTACCTCGCTTATCCCGCAGACTATTTTTCATTTTAGACTGGGCGGGCTAAAATCCTGCACGGTTTATAATATGCTTGCTATTTTTTCCAAAAAAGACGGCATAATAATAAATCTTTTGGTCTGGGCAAACGACGATTACAAGGAGCTAAAAGAGTATTTTTTACACAAAAAGGGGATAAATTTGGATAATGCAAGCAAGCAGTTTAAGTTGATAAAATTTAAATAAAATCTATAAAATAACCGTTCGTAAAGTAAAGTCGGTAAAATTTCAAGTAGCATCCGCCGGCAGCCAAATACGGCGCGGCAAATCCAGCCTCGCTCGAGGGCTGATTAGATAAGACCGAGCGAGGCTAAAATTTACTTTGATTTTTTAACAAATTCCCTAAATTTCGCGCAGCCCATATCGTATCCATAGTCGCAAGAAAGGCCGTAAAGCTCCATCGCCTTTTTATCGTCTTTTGCGCCTTGATCCCCCTTTTCATGTCCGCGAGCTAGAGCGTAACAGCCCTGTGCGTCTTTGTAGTCGCAAGCTAGCCTGTAGTATTTGCGGGCTTTTTGCGGGTCTTTTGTGCCGCCGTATTCGCCGTTACCGTGCGCGGCCGCTCTCACGCACGCCTCGCCGACTCCGCCCTCGCAGGCTTTTTCGTAAAGTCTCGCCGCTTTTTCGTAATCCGACTCGACTACGCCCCATAGCGCGTTACCGTCGTAAGCCCCCGCTACGGCCGTGCATCCGTCCATATCGCCGAGCCCGCAAGCTTTTTCATAGAGGGCAAATGCTTTTTTGCCGCCGTCCTCGTCGCTAAATTTGCCGTTTTGTTCGCCCAAAAACGCCGCCAAATAGCAGCCTGCGCCATTTTTCTCGCTACTACATGACTTTTCAAACAAATCCATACTGCGCTGGGTATCGTACGCTTTTATATGCGCTTTGGCAGCCTCCTCAAAATCCCCGCCAAAAGCCGCTGCGACTAAAATCGCCGTTAAAACAATCTTTTTCAATCCGCCCTGCGTTATCCGACCTCGCGTTATTCGTGGGCCGAACTTATGCCG
>CAUPYN010000140.1:0-5529 GCA_963515575.1 uncultured Campylobacter sp. | reverse complement strand
CTCAAAAATCCCTCGCTCGTTTACCTTTACGAGGATAAAATTTACCAAACCAAAAAGGGAGTAATGATAAATTTGACGGATTTCCGCGAAATGCGAAAATCGCCCTATCAAATTTTAGGAGCGACACCAAAAAATCTGCTTTCCGTGATAGTGATCCCGCTTATGTTCGTTTTGGCCGCGTTTGTTTTTTATGCACTGATTTTTATTGCCAAATGCGTGCTCAGAGCCTTCGATAAGGATGTAAATTTAAGCTACTTTTGCAACCTTGCCCTGTTTAGCCAAACGAGCGTTATAAATATTTATTTCATCTCAAAATCAGACTACTCCGCGGTGCGGGAGTATTTTGAGGCGAAACTGGGCGCCGATATCGCGGATGCGCCCTGGACGATCAAATTTTACGACGCCAGAAACATTCAGCAGCCTCAAATTTGACGCCTGCTCTCGTCTTTATCTCATATCAAATTTAAATATGGATTTATCCTGAGTTGCGGTCAAATTTATATAGTTATAGTAAAGACGTAGGTTTTGCGCGCCGAGATTTCACCGCCTTTGTCTCAAGTCTGCGGCGCAAGTTTTGATTTACTGCGTTCGGTCGCCGACTTTCTCGATTTCATTTCTGCAAATTTCATTGACCTGCTCACCCTCGCCGTTTCGCAAGATAACCTCGTAGTCTATGTACTCGCTTCCTTTGCCAAGCCCGCCCAAATCTCTAAATTTCGACAATATTATTTCAAAGGATTTTACGTCGTCTAGGGTAAAATTGTCGCTTATTTTAGCGTATTTGAAATTTTTACTAGGAAGCATGTAAAAATCTCTAAATTTTTGTTTTAAATTTAGCGTGTAAATCGTCGTGGACGCAGCACCGTTATCGCAGCTATTGACTTTACTCTCATCAAAGGCGAGCTCGAGGCAAATTTCATCCCCGCAGACGACTTTCGTATCTTTAGCGAGGCTATTTACGCGCACGGTTTGTTGCCATCCCTCGCCTTTAATCTCAAAGGTATTGCGAGCGAGCTTTTTGGCTATTTTGTCTCCGCCGTAGCCTCTTGCCTCAAGCTTATCAGGCTGAACAAGCCAAGGCTCATTAGGATTTTTAGGAAAACTTTCAAGCGGGATTTGAAGCCCTCTTATGGCGTTTAAATTTTCCTCGGTGCCTTGCGGAGCCTCAAAAGAGGTGCCCCTCATGGTGTGTAGATTAAAGAAACCGATAAATTTTCTCACGACCTTATACTCCGTTTGAGAAAATATCTTGACTTCGTTTTCAAAAAGCGAAATATCGTAGATGCCGTATTCATAATATTTAAGTTCTCTTCTTACCCACATCTCATCCGGCGAGCGGTCGATCTCGTCGTATCCATAGTAGCGCCCCGGCATATCTTTTTGTAAAAAAAGGTCTTCTTTCCTCTCGTCTTTATATCTAAGCCAGACTCCGGTTTCGTTTTTAACATATAAATGGTTAAATTTTATGCCTTTTGCAAATCTGCCTTTTCCAAGCCAAAATACGGGTCTTTTTTCTAGGGGCGGCAAAGCGGCGACCGGAGGCAAATTTTGCAGCTCTTTTTCAAATTTTTCATCGATATAGTCGCAAGCGTCAGTTGGCATACTAGGCTCGCAGCCTTCTGGCGTATTGGATGAAAAAGGGCCAAAAAACATACAAATAGCGTGAAAATTATGTAAGCGACGCCTACAAACCAGGCGATAATTCTTAAAATTCCTTTGAAGACTTTCATATCTAAATTTTATCCCATCTTGTCTAAAAAACCGCAAATTTTAACTTCAAATTTGCCTTTTTGTCGCGTCAAATTTAGGTTTCTTTTGCCGAACTTCATCAAAAATGCGAAAATTCTAATTTTTAAATTTTCTAAAACCTTAAGAAATCAAACTAAGTTTAGGATATATTTTATCTTTTTATATCAAATTTGACTGAAAGACCGACGTTTTGCTCATTTGATAAGGAATTTCAATATATAAACCCTATCAAAAACCGGCTAAATTTGAAAAAACTAAGCTAAAATTTTAATCAAAAATTTATAAAATTTGTTATATTATCCTCGCGAAAATAAAAGGGATAAAATATATCCTAATTGATAAAGGTCAAGCGTGAGAGTATATCTAGACAACAATGCCACGACGATGGTCGATCCCGAAGCTTTCGAGCTTATGAAGCCATTTTTTTGCGAAAAATACGGCAACCCAAACTCGCTTCATAAATTCGGCTCCGAGACGCACCCCGCGCTTCGCCGCGCGATGGATCAGCTCTATGCGGGCATAAACGCGAGCGATAACGACGATATCGTGGTAACGAGCTGCGCCACCGAGAGCAACAACTGGGTGGCTAAGGGCGTTTTTTTCGATCATATATTAAATAAAGAAAAGGATCACGTCGTAATCAGCGCCGTCGAGCATCCGGCGATCGCGGCGACGTTTGAGTCGCTCAAGAAATACGGCGTGCGCGTGAGTTACGTACCCGTAAACGAAAACGGTCTGCTCGATCCAAACGATCTAAGAAGGCTCATCGACGACAAAACCGCGCTCGTTAGCATCATGTGGGCAAATAACGAAACGGGCACTATTTTCCCGATAAAAGAGTGCGCGGCGATCGCTCACGAATACGGCGCGCTGTTTCACACCGACGCGACGCAAACCGTCGGCAAGATCAAGATAAACGTGCGCGAGATGGGCATGGATTTTATGAGCTTTTCGGCGCATAAATTTCACGGACCAAAGGGCGTGGGCGGCCTGTATATCAAAGACTCGCAAAAGCTAACTAGCCTGCTTCACGGCGGCGAGCACATGGGCGGCTGACGTAGCGGGTCGCTTGATGTTGCGGGCATCGTCGGCATGGCGCAAGCGCTGGAAAATAGCAACAAGCTAATCGAGTTTGAAAATCTGCACGTAAGGCGCCTGCGCGATAAGCTTGAAGACGAGCTGCTGCAAATCCCCGATATATCGGTCGTGGGAGACCGCTCTCATAGGCTGCCAAACACCATTCTAGCCGCCGTAAAAGGGGTCGAAGGCGAGGCGATGCTGTGGGATCTAAATCAGGCCGGTATCGCGGCATCTACGGGCTCGGCGTGCGCGTCCGAGACGCTGGAGAGCAACCCGATAATGGAAGCTATCGGAGCTAGCAGCGATCTGGCACACACGGCGCTAAGGCTGTCGCTATCGAGGTTTAATACCGAAGAAGAGATCGACTACGCGATAGAGCATATAAAAAAGGCGGTGGTGAGGTTGCGAGCTATTTCAAGCACGTACGCTTACAACCCTAATAGCAAGTAGCGGCTTGTCTTTTTCCTTTATACTTCGTTGGAAATTTCGCCGAAGCTCGGTTACATGCTATATGTATGCGCCCTCGCTCGGCTCATTTCTGCCTCGTCTAAAGAAAAAATACGGCGCCTTATCGTTTTACATTCAAATTTGAGGTTAAATTTAATTGAAATTTGAGCTTTAAAAGCCCAAATTTGAGTTAAATAAAAAGCGTAAGCTGAAGTATTTTGAGATGATTTTTGGGGTTGCGCAGGTAAAATTTAGCGTAGGCTGGACAGATAGTCCGCCGAGCTAAATTTTATCCAGCTCCGCAAAAAGCGCTCAAAAGACGAAGCGCAAAAAAGGAAATAAAATGGCAAAAAATAATCTAATAGGCGGCTCCATCTGGGACGAATACTCCCAAAACGTCCAAGACCGTATGAACAACCCCAAATTTATGGGCGAGATCACCGAGGACGAGGCAAAAGCAAGAGGCGGCAAGCTCATCGTGGCGGACTTTGGCGCAGAAAGCTGCGGTGACGCGGTGAGGCTGTACTGGCTCGTGGATGAAAAAACCGACCGCATCATGGACGCTAAATTTAAAAGCTTTGGCTGCGGCACGGCGGTGGCAAGCTCCGATACGATGGCTGAGCTTTGTATCGGTAAGACCGTGGACGAAGCGGTCAAAATCACCAACATCGACGTGGAAAAAGCCATGCGCGACACCCCCGACGTCCCAGCCGTCCCGCCGCAAAAGATGCACTGTTCGGTCATGGCCTACGACGTCATCAAGGCCGCCGCAGCGCAGTATAAGGGCGTGGATCCGGAGCATTTCGAGGACGAGATCATCGTGTGCGAGTGCGCGCGCGTGAGCCTAGGCACGATCAAGGAGGTCATCCGCCTAAACGATCTACACACGGTCGAAGAAATCACGCAATACACCAAAGCAGGCGCCTTTTGCAAGTCCTGCGTGCGCCCGGGCGGACACGAAAAGCGCGAGTATTATCTCGTGGACATCCTCGCAGATACCAGAGCCGAGATGGAGCAGGAGAAAAAGCAAGCCGTCATCGACGCGCAGGTTTCAGGCAAATTTGACGACGTGAGCTTTGAAAATATGACCGTCGTGGGCCAGCTAAAGGCCATCGAGAGCGTCATAGATAGAGATGTTCGCCCGATGCTGATGATGGACGGCGGTAATATGGAAATCCTCGATTTGCAAAAAGACGCCGAGGGTAAATTTGACGTCTATATAAGATATATGGGTGCTTGCAGCGGCTGCGCGAGCGGTGCGACCGGCACGCTATATGCGATCGAAAACGTATTACAAGAAAACCTCAGCCCAAATATCCGCGTCCTACCTATCTGATCTACTTTAGACGGCAAATTTGATGCGGCTTAGGGCTCAAATTTGCATTAAATTCGGGCGGTTATTTTAGCCGTCCGAAAAATCGGCCGCAAATTAATCCAGCGTTACTATAAAGGATAGATTGTTTTAGAGGCGAGAATCTGACCGTAAGTATTTAATTTCGGGAATCATCCCGAAATTAAGCCCTTTTATTTTCTAGGCGGTTTAAAACAGGTTTTAAAAACTCGTCAAATTCGTCCTGCGTTAACACTCTTTTGCCTAGTTTTTCCTTGCACTCTTTGCCAAGCTCGCATAAAACCTCTCGATTTGCTATACTTTGAGCCTTGCCATGTCTTGCTAGTACGGTGTTTAGCTCGTGTTCTTCGGAAAAGTTAACCAACTCTCGATCTGTTGC
This sequence comes from uncultured Campylobacter sp., assembly GCA_963515575.1. Classification (GTDB taxonomy): domain Bacteria; phylum Campylobacterota; class Campylobacteria; order Campylobacterales; family Campylobacteraceae; genus Campylobacter_A. The sequence goes on along the minus strand of CAUPYN010000140.1, from coordinate 523 downwards.
CATTTTAGCTCCTTTGTTAAGAATTTTTGCAGATTATACAATTTTTAGCTTTAAAATTTAGCTAAATTTAGCGCCGAATTTGGATACTGAATTTGCCTTGCGGTAGCGATTTTGCCGCAGATTTTAGTCTAAATTTACTTGCAAATGCTCAAATTTCTTGCTAAGCAAACAACGGCCGTTACGGGTAGCGTTGGGATTAGCGGCAGATGCGAGTAAAAAGCATCGTAGCAATAAGCGCGCTTAAAAGCAATTGCCTAAAACTCGCAAATAAAAGTCTAATCAAGCGACCAAGTCGGCTTTTTTTAAAATTTTAGAGATTTGCGCTAAGGCTTTGCTGTATTCCAGCGCTTCGGCCTCCTTGTCGCTTTAAGCTAGCTTATCTTGGCGGCTTGTATCGTCAATTTTAGGCTCAAATTTAGCTGCTTTGGCGATTTTATCTTTTTGCGTTTGCATTTTTGCATCCTTTTCAAATTTAACCCAAAAAACGTTTGTCCCGAATTTCAATTCGCGAAATTAAATTTTT
>CAUPYN010000139.1:0-5534 GCA_963515575.1 uncultured Campylobacter sp. | reverse complement strand
CTTGTTTAGATTTCAAAGATTGACTAATTAGTTTAACAGTGTTAATTTAAAAAACTTGCTTCCTGTGAAGTGGAAATTGAAGTATATAGAAAACATGCTTAAACAAACATAAAAATTTGTCTAAGCATGCTAAATTTTATTGAAAAAGAGATTTTAAAGATAAATTTTCGTTAAAGATAAGATCTTGCGTTCTTTTATTGTATTTAAAAATAGTTACGTATTTGCCGCCGTTTTCTTTAAACAGCCCGCCGTTTACGAGCATTGCGTTTATTCCCTCTTTTTCCTCGCCACTGCCAAATATAAACTCTCCAGGCGTCGTATCAAGCTCGATTTTGCCGCTAAAATTTATAGCAGCCGGGATATTATCAAGCAGATTTTGGCTATCTATGCCGTCTGCGTCGATAGAAAGTTCAAAATTTGAGACGTAACTCTTGCCGGCCGCATTTTTAAAATTTAGATTTTCAAACGTTATCTTCGGTGCTCTTTTTATAAATTTATCCAGTGCCTGCATTATAGCCGCAAGCTGGGCTTCAGGCTCCCCTTTAGCATTCATAATATCCTCGATCGCACCTTTATCTAAATTTGAAAACTTAGACTTAATCAGAAAATCTTTAAATTCATATTTTGCATATTTTATCTTTTCTATCGTGCTCGTATCGTCCTGCGTCAGGGTATCGCTAAGCACGGTTAGTTTAGAGTCGCTCGTTATCTTTCCGATCTGTAGCGTCTCCGTGCCCGAGCTAACGTCTATGCCGCCTAGTTCAAATTTATAATTGCTATTTACAAGCGCTTTTGAGATCATTTTCGGCTCGATCGGCGTTTCGTACTTCACGTCGTAGCCGATATTTTTTATCCTCATAGCAACGCCTTCTTTACCGGCAAAATCGACAAAATCATTTGTAAAAGAGACTCCCGCGATTTTTTTCTCGCCGTTTATATCAAAAATCAAAAACGATTTTGCCAAATTTACCTTATTGCCGTCCACCTCTTTTTGTACTCCGGCTAGCTCAAAGACGAATTTTTTATCTCCGCCCGAGGTGCCGCTAGAGTGAAATTTAATAGGCTTTACGGAGTCAAATGCCTCTATCATAAATTTTTTATACGGCTCGCTTAAAAACTCCGCGTCCCCGACGACGTCAAATTTGCCTAGTAAACCGGCAAAACCGTGTGAAATATTCATATCGATTTTTATTGCTATATCCTCAGGCACACCGTACTCTTCGCCAAGCGACATAAACTCGTTTATATTTTTTTTAGAAAAAATCACTTCGTAGTTTGCGTGAGATTTTAGTAATCCGCTTTCAAATACGCTATTTTTGACGTCTATTCCGTTTGTTTTGATTAGACTTAAAGCCTCGTTATACTTCTCCTCCACCTTATTTGCGTTAAATTTCAGCCCGCCAAAAACTACGGCAGCCAAAATCACCAATGAAATCAGTAGCTTTTTCATCCTTGTCTCCTTTTTTTAGTAGTCGCTTTTTTTAGATATATCCATACGGCAGCTAGCAAAGAAAGCATCCCGACAGGCATCAACCAGCCGTTTTCTCCTAGAAAATTTCCCGCTCGCTCAAACGCCTCTCCGGCATAAAAGCTGCCAAGCCCTAGCAAGACCGCCCAAACTACGGCGCTAACAATGTTTATGACGCTAAATTTAGCAAATGAATACTTCGTAAGCCCGATAGCAAGAGGCACTAGAGTCTTTAGTCCGTAGATAAATTTTTTAAAAAATATGATTTTATTTCCGTGTTTTTTAAACAAAATTTGAGAAAAGGCAAGCTTGCGTTTATGTTTTGCTAGATACGGCATTACGGCCGCGCGGTTATACCTGCTGACGTAAAAAAGCAAAGTATCGCCGATAGCGTTAGCTGCGGCTGCCAGCACGATACTCACGGTTATGTCCATCTTGCCAAGATGAGCTAGCACGCCGGCTGCGATGATAGCGACCATGCCGCCTCCAAGCGAATATAAAAACACTACCAAATACCCATAGGTCGATAGCGAGGTTAGCATCTCTTGCAAATTTGACCCTTAATATTTCGATATAGCGCCCATTAGCGCGTTGTATCCGTAGCTATCGGTCTTTGGCGGCGTATCTCCGGTTTTAGCAAGTACCGCTCCGCCAAAGCTCGCTCCCGCGAAAAACCCGTCGTTGTCGGTGTAGGCGTAAATGTCGCTGGTGAAGCTAAAATCGCTCACTTTCCCGTAAAATTTACCCGTATCGGCAAACGCAAACGATGCATCAGCGTTTATCGTGATCTTGGCGTCTTTTATATCGGCCACGAGGCTATCTTTTAGGATAAAGAGCACGAGTGCGCTATTTTCGTAACCTAACTGCAATCCGATACTGCCGCCGCTAATGTCCACGATCATCATTTCGCTGGGCGCATACGGGTTTCCCACGAGCATCACGCCTTTGCCGTGCATACCGCCCAGCACGAAGCCGACTTTAGTAATACTCGGAAAGATAACGACCGCTTTTGCGTTTTGAAGCAGAGCCTTAACCGGCGCATCGGGGTTTTTACGCATCGTCTTTGTAAAAGAATTTGACGCGTTTAGCACGAGCTCGTCATTTGCGCTGAGCGCTAAAAGCAAAAAATTGCTAATATAATTATTTTCATCTTTTACCTAAATTTGACCTATTTCGCCATTTCTACGGCTCTAGTTTCGCGGATCACGTTTACTTTGATCTCGCCCGGATATTGCACCTTGCTCTCGATCTCTGCGGCGATCTCTTTAGCTACGAGCACCGCTTCGTCGTCGTTTATGAGCTTTGCGTTTGCGATGACGCGGATCTCGCGACCGGCGTTTATCGCGTATGCCTGCTTGATACCCTCTTTGCTTTTTGCGATGTTTTCTATCTCTTCTACGCGTTTTAGGAAGCTTTCAAGCACCTCTCTGCGCGCTCCGGGGCGAGCCGCGCTCAGAGCGTCCGCAGCGCAAACGGCGGCGCTTTCTACGCTAGTTGCCTCCTCGTGTCCGTGGTGGGCGTAGATGGCGTTTATGACGACGGGATGTTCTTTGTAGCGTTTGCAAATTTCAGCGCCCAGATCGACGTGACTACCCTCAAATTCATGCGTCAAGGCCTTGCCGATATCGTGCAGCAAGCCCGCTCTTTTGGCTAGCTTTTCGTCCCCGCCCGTTTCAGCCGCGATGATGCCGGCAAGATGCGCTACCTCGAGGCTGTGCGCTAGGGCGTTTTGTCCGTAGCTGGCTCTAAATTTTAGCTTACCGATTAGCTTCATTATCTCGGGATGAATTTTGCTAAGGCCCAGGTCGATAACGATATTTTCGCCCTCCTCTAGGATTGATGCTTCAAATTCTTCGCATACTTTTTTGTGCAGATCTTCTATCCTTGCCGGCTGTATGCGGCCGTCTTGCACTAAAAGCTCTATCACGCGCGTCGCGATCGCCCTTCGGTAGAGATTAAAGCTGCTTAACGTGATAGCGTGAGGCATATCGTCGATGATGATATCTACGCCAAGAACCATTTCTAGAGTCTTGATATTGCGCCCCTCTTTGCCGATTATGCGGCCTTTTAGCTCATCGTTTTTGATATCCACGACGTTTATCAGGCGCTCAGCGGCAAACTCTCCCGCAAACCTCGACGTAGCCTGCGCTAGGATGTAGTTAACCCGCTTTTTAGCCTCGCGTTTAGCCTCCTCCTCGTGTTTTCGCACGATGTGAGCGATCTCGGCGCGACTTTTTTCCTCTACTTTTTTTAGCACCTCTTCGCGCGCCTCTTCTTGCGTTAGGCCGGCGGCGTGTTCTAGTACTTTTAGCGCCTCTTGCAGTTTGGCTTGATAGCCTGCTTTTAACCCAAGCCCTTCCTCGTACATACTTTTTGCTTCGTTTCGAGATTTTTCCAGCTCAGCCCTGCTTTCGTTTAAAATTTCTTGCTCGTTTAGCAGAGTTTGCTCTTTTTTACCGATTTCTTCAAATTTTTGCGTGTACTCTTTTTGCAGTTTTACGGTTTTGTCGTCGTATTTTTTCTTGGCTTCAAATTCAGCCTCTTGGACTTGGATTTTAGCGTCTTTTAGGGTGCGTTCGGCTTCAAATTCTATCGCTTTGGCCTTTGCTTTTGCCTGTTCTAAAAATATATTGTAGTTTGCGTCATTGATTTTTTTAGCGATGAGATAGCCTACGCCAGCGCCCGCCGCACCTGTTCCTAAGCCGATTAAAATTTCTATCATAGATTCCTCTTTTTACGTAAATTTTGCTCGGGGTCAGGTAAAAATCACAAGTAGCGTCGTGATCTTCAGATATGATTTCATTTGTAAAATTGTCTAAAATTTCAACGAATATCAAGGTAGGTCGGTAGGGCAAATTTGCAAAAAATCTATCATAAAAACCCTTACCGTGTCCTATTCGCGCCATATTTCCGTCCACCCCGAGAGCCGGAACTACGGCTACGTCTATACGCTTTTTAAATACCTTGGTGCTTAGCGGCTCTTTTACGCCAAATTTTGTCCGAGATACAAGCGGTAGCCTGGATTTTACCATTTCTAAACTAATACCAAGCATAAACGGAGCGAAAATTTCATACTTTTTGGCTAGCTCGCGTTTCAAAATATAAAAATTTGGCTCATAAGAAAGGGGGTTAAAAATCAAAATCCGTTTGGCTTTAAGCTCGGTTAGCAAATTTAAAAGCGGCTTAAACATCTTATAGTGTTTCGCTCGTGCCGAAATTTGAACCTCTTTTTTTAAAATCCGTTTGGCATCGCGCCTAAAATCTTCTTTTGTCAAATTTAACGCTCGTTTCATAAAATTTATGTATAATTTCTTCCAAATTTCAAAATAGGAAAAATATGAAAAAAACTCTTCTGATTATACCATTTTTAGCTCTATTTTTAGGTGGCTGCGGCGATGAAAACAAAAGCGAAGCAAGCCAGACTAAGACGAGCGAAGCAAGCCAGAGCGTTTCCGTTCCGAGTCAAAGCGCAAGCCTAGAAGCGCCTTTTGATCTAACACTAATGGACGAGAGCAAGATGACGTTGCAAAAATTCGACAAAGGCTTTAAAGTCGAAGGCAACGACGAGGCGATTTTGTTTAATTTTTTCGCCACCTGGTGTCCGCCGTGCAAGGCCGAAATCCCGCACCTAAACAACCTAAACGATAAATTTAAAGGTAAGCTAAAAATCGTAAGCGTACTAATGGAAGATAAATCAAAGGATGAAATAGACGCGTTTATGAAAAAATATAAGATAAATTTCGACGTCGCTTACGGCGAGGGTAATTCTCGATTTGCCAAGGCTCTAGGCGGCGTGGTAGGCATACCCTACATAGTGCTTTATAAACCAAACGGCGAATACGCTACGCACTACGTCGGTCTCGTGCCCGAAGAGATGCTAGAAAGCGATATAAATAAGGTGATCGACTGATGTTTGGTTTTTTAAAAAAGGGGCTTGATAAGACGCTAACGGCGATACGCTCGTCAAAGCCCGCCGATAAAAAAATCTCAAAGGAAATTTTAGAAGAGATATTGCTAGAAGCCGACATCGCCTACGAGATCATCGAGGAGGTCCTCTACTACCTAC
>CAUPYN010000138.1:0-5539 GCA_963515575.1 uncultured Campylobacter sp. | reverse complement strand
GGATTAATATGATAAGCAGCATAAACGGATTTAACGCAAACGTAAATTATGATTTTAGTAGTGCTCAAGGGCAAAATTTAAAAGCACGCGAGGAAAAAGAGGCTATAAATTTAACCTCAAATTTGGCTTCGAATATGGCGGTCGCGCAGCCAAATTCGACAAATCAATCGAACCCAAAAAATAGCGAAAACGTGTCAAGCCTAAAAGCTGTCGACATAGGCTTTAACATCAAAGAGATGGAAGCGGCCATCAGGGAGATAAAAAAGCTCCCGCCCGGCGCACCGGCTAATATACGAGGCGTTTTTTCTCTGAGCGGATATACGCTGGATGAAAAGATAAGCGTATGGGGTAAGATAAGTGGATTAGACGGCTCTTTTAGTAGTAGCGAAGCGGAAAATCTGAAGAAATTTATAAATAGTAGCGAGGCGTTTGGTTTCGATAAACTTAATCGGGATTTGGCGGGATACGATACGACAAATGTTGATGAATTTGCGAAAAAATACATAAACCACGAATATCCATTTTTGGGCATAGAATATAATGCAGGGAATAGGGGGATGGAAATCCTTGACTCCGATATGAGCGTGGACGAGTTTAAGGATAGGTGGGCTGAATATACCGTGCTGAAGCGTTTGGGCGAGAGTGGCGCGGAAAGAATATCCGTAGATGGCGAAAATATCGCGATAGTCATTAATAAAAACAAGGCTCCCGTGGAGTTTAGGGAGCTTGAGAGTATCGAGTATAAGAACGAGCAGAGCAAAAAGGCGTTTATAAAATTCATGCGAGATGCAATAGAAAAGGGTCTGGATATACAAAATCTGCTTGAGGGCAGGGCTGAATTTAAGGAAAATACAAGCGAGGCGACAGCGTTTAAACCCATCCAAGCCACTAGTAAAAGCAAAACATACGTAGATAAAGACATCAGACGCGAATTCTTTGAAAATTTCCTGAAAGCCGAACGCGAAAAAGGGGCGGATATAACTGAAATTTTAAATCAACTAGCAAAACTAGGCAAATTTGACGTGAAAGCATAAAGGATTAATATGATAAACAGCATAAATGGATTTAGCGCAAACGTAAATTATGATTTTAGTAGTGCTCATGAGCGAAATTTAAAAGCGCGCGAGGAAAAAGAGGCTATAAATTTAACCTCAAATTCGGCGCCGTCTCGATCAAATTTGACCGGACCGATCGATTATTATGCTCTCGATCCTGACGAACTGGACGAAAACGAGCTTGCCGTTTGGGCGCAAAACGTGGAGTTTTCAAAACTAAACGACAAGCAGCAAAATAGGCTTCTTGCTATAAAAATGGGCTTTAAAAAACCGATATATAAACCTTATGATCCCGTGGTTGCGCGTAAGGCGTATTCGCTAAGCGGCTATACGGAAGATGATAAAATCAGCATTTGGGGCAAGATAAACGGGCTTGATCTAAGTATGAGCAAGGATAAGGTCGCAGAACTAAAGAAATTTATAGATAGCACGAAGGTCTTGCAAAGTAGTTCAAACATGGAAAACGATGTTTTTAGCGTAGATGGATTTATGAGCGCGTTTAATGTGGATCTAGGAAGCTTTGGCGTTGGCCACACGAAAGGTACCGGACTTAAAATGGCGGTCGATATGGCAAACCTACTAGACTCCGATATGGATTTGGAAAAATTTAAAGATAAATGGCTTGAGGTTGCCGCCGAAAAGATACTAGGAGAGAATGCAAGGGTCAAAATATCGCTCAAAGACGGTAAGCTAAATTTTGACCAGATATCAGGAAAACGGACTGCGGTCTTTTGGGGGCAAGAGATGGTAAAGCAGGTAAGCTACGCAGACGAAGCAACTAAAAAAGAGTTTTTAAATTTCTTAAAAGATGCGTTTAACAAAGGCGAGAGTATCGCAGACGTACTGCAAAATATAGCTCTAAAAGAGGGCGCGGTAAGCGATCAAACTCCTAAAGAAACGCCCAAAGAGAATAAATTTAAACCTATCCAAGCCACGAGCAAAAGCAAAACCTACGTAGATAAAGACATCAGACGAGAATTCTTTGAAAATTTCTTAAAAGCCGAACAGGAAAAGGGGGTGGATATAATGGAGCTTTTAAGAAAAGTCGGTAAAATAGGGCTTGATCTAAAAGCCTAAGGAGCGGCCGTGAAAATACGAATCTACTACGAAGATACCGATGCGGGCGGCATAGTCTATCACGCAAACTATATAAAATACTGCGAAAGGGCGCGCAGCCAGATGTTTTTTGGCTCGGAGGTTAAGCCTTTTAGCAAGGACGGACATTTTGTCGTGAGCGAGATTTGGGCGAAATTTAAAAAGCCCACCGTCCTGGGCGATCTGCTCGAGGTAAAAACAAGCGTGGCAAGCCTGAAAAAAGCCTCCGCGCTCATAAATCAAAAAATTTATAAAATCGCAAATTTAAGCGGAGAATGCCAGCCTGAGCTCGTCTTTGAAGCAGACGTCGAGGTTGCGTTTGTCAGCAACCTAAGACCTGCTAAGATGAGCGAGGAGATGGTGGATTTTCTCTCCTCTTATTGCTCGTAAAAGCCGTATTCGCCGGCTTTTAAAACCTTCGTATCATAGATGATTTGCGAGTCCTCGACGCTCTCGCTAAAAAGCCTCTGCGCGCCGCGGTTTAGGTAGGTCGCGTAGATGTAGTCAAGCCCGGCGCTAGCGGAGTAGCCCACCCAGTTGAAGTTCAAATTTTGCCCCAAAATTTCGTTGTTTGAGTCCAGAGCGCCGTCGGTTTTAGAAATCGAGTTGGCTATATAGAGCTTTTCTCTATCTTGTGGTTGCGTGAGCTTAAAGATGCTTGGCGCGTAGTTGATCTGGGTGCTTAAAAGGGCGTTAAATTTGACGTCGTAAAGGCGCATCTGAGAGCTCACCATCGAAGCTTTTACGAGCGGAACGTTTAGGAAAACGGTCGCGCCGCTTAGCCTCGAGTTGCCGGATAGCATTGACTTTAGGTCGGTGACGCCGTTTACGATCTCGTTTTCGTAGGCTAGCCCGCCGCTAAACTCGTCCGCGTAGCGATTTAGCGCCGCTCCTAGCGCGCTGCCGTCAGAAAACGCCGCAACTTGGCCGTTTGAGAAATTTAGTAACTTCTCGACTTGTCTTTTGTAGTCTATACCGCCGAATATCAAATTATCCTGCGGCGAATCGACGCTAGAGATGTGCAGAGTCGGCACGAAAGCCGTCATGGCGGGGTCTAAAACCTCGTTTAGATATTTTGCGCCAACAGGCGTAAACGGCGCGATGATATAGGAGATATTTTCGCTTCTAGCGCGTGCTAGGGCGCCGTCGATAGCGCTCGGGGCTTCGTTGCCGATGTTGTAAAATTTAACGTCGATAGGGGCGTTTTGCCTGACGATATAGGCGATAACCGCGTTTGAGACGACGCCGGCGTAGCTTTTTATGCTATCTTGCGGGATGATGACGGCGATTTTAAATTCGGCGTTTGAGCTTGGCGTCAGGCTTTCGGTGCCGGCATTTACGTACGAGCCGTTTAGAGCGTTAAAGGCTTGTAAAATTTCTTGATTAGAACTGCCTTCATAGCGAGCCAAAAAGCTATGCAAAAGACCTTCTTTAACGAGATCAAGCAAGCAAGCATCGTCGCACTTTGCCGGTTCTAAATTTATATAAACTTCGCGGGCGGTATATCGGAGGCCTTTTCGCTCCTGGCAAATAGCGCTGAACAGATCAGTAAAACGGTTAAAATTTTTCTCATAGGTACTCTTTTATCTTTTTTAGATCGTTAAAAAATAGCTCTTTTTTGCTTGGATTTTTCGCTATGACGCTTGGCGAATAAGTCGCCAGCAGGGCTGAGTGTTTAAATTTCATTATGTTTCCCCTTATGGTTTCAAAGCTTTGCGCGCTTTGTTTTATCATTTTGTAAAAAACCTCTTCGCCAAGCGCTACGATGAGCTTTGGCGCGACTAGACGGGCTTCCGCGCTAAAATACGGCTCGCAAAGCTCGTAAGCGTTTGTCGGAGTTTTGGCGGCGGGCTTGCATTTTAGCAGGCTAGTGACGTAAATTTCGTCCTTTTTAAGCCCCGCTAGCTCTTTTAAATTTTGCAAAAACTTATCGTCGCCCGCCAAAAAGTCTCCGCTCGCGTCCTCGGCGGCGTTTGGCGCGTCAAATACGAAAACCACCTTAGCGCTTTTATCTCCAAGGCCCGTTAGCGCGTGATTTGCGCTCTTGCAAAGCTCGCAAAGATTGCACTCTTTAATGCTTGCGTTTAGTTCGGCAAGGCTACTCGGTAATGCCGCGGACGAAGGCGAAAAATCGGCAAATTTATATCCGAATGCCCTCAGATAGTAAAGCTCTCTTAAAATTTCGTTTGCGTAATTCATCGCGCGATGATATCTAAAAGGGCGTTAAAAACAGATAAATCAAAGCGCGAGTTTGCTTAAATTTTCGCCCTCTAAGCGGTAGTTTCGCCACTGCTCGGACTGGTTTTTCGCGCCCATTTTTTCGTAAAATTTGATGCCGGGCTCGTTCCAGTGCAGGCACGCCCACTCGAGGCGTTGGAGGTTTTCGTCCTTGCAAATTTTGGCTAAATGCCTAAAAAACTCTTTTCCTATGCCTTTGTTGCGATACTCTTTTTGGACGTATAGATCCTCTAAGTACATCCCGCCAAGTCCCAAAAACGTGGAAAAGGTGTAAAAATATATCGCATAAGCTATGATTTTGCCCTCTGTTTCGCAGGCTAAAATATGGGCGTAGTTTTTCTCAAAAATAGACCCCGCGAAAATTTCGGGCGTAAATTTGACATCACCGCTCATTTTTTCATATTCGGCTAGCTCTTTAACCAGCTCGCAAACGGCTATAATGTCGGCTTTAGTGGCTTTTCTAATAACGTAAGGCAAATTTGCTCCTAAATTTTAATAAGCGATTATATTTTTATTATTTTAAAACGAAGTTTAAAAATTTATTAAAAGGATTTTAAGCGATTTGTTGATAAAATCACCGACTTATATCAAAATCACCATAAGGAAAAATTTATGAAAAGAACATACCAACCTCATAAAACCCCTAGAAAACGCACTCACGGGTTTCGCGTCCGTATGAAAACTAAAAACGGCCGCAAAGTGCTAAACGCAAGACGCGCAAAAGGCAGAGCAAGATTGGCCGTTTAAGCAAATTTAGCTCTATAAGCAGCCAAAAGGAGTTTTCAAGCGTCTACAAAGAGGCCGTCAAATGGCACTGCGAGGAGGCGATAGTCTTTTTTAAGCCTTGCAATGAAAACAAATTAGCCGTCGTAGCCAGCAAAAAGGTGGGCAAAGCCGTCGTTCGCAACCGATGTAAAAGGCTATTGCGGGCGACTATAGTCGAGATTTCAAATGAGCTTGTGGACGGCATTTACGTGATAGTCGTTAAAAACGGGCTGGAAAAAAGCTCGTTTTTAAAGCTCAAAAAAAATATCTCTTGGGCTATGAAAAAACTCGGATGTATAAAATCAGGCATATGAAAATGATAAAACAAGCTATTTTATTTTTGATAAAAGCATATCAAGATTATATCTCCAAATTTACTCCGAAGT
>CAUPYN010000137.1:0-5541 GCA_963515575.1 uncultured Campylobacter sp. | reverse complement strand
AATTTAGCCCTCGTGATAAAGAGTGCGGCCGAGGTGTCCGTTAGCGCGTCAAAGACCACCGACGGGTTTGGCCTGCGCGTGCGAGTAACGCCCCAAGCTGCGATAAATTCGCCCGCCACTACCGCCATATCCTCGCAAGAAACTAAAGAAAATATAACCGAAGCGTCAAATTTATCAGGTGAGCAAAACGGCTCAAATTTGAGCGCGTCGGCTCAAAGCCCGGGCTTAAATTTAGCCCCGCAAAGCGGCGACGTAAATTTTATGACGCAGAGTATGAGCGATATGGTAGACTATAGATACTATTCAGTTTTAGGCGTTTTGGCGCTACTTTTGCTCGTGCTTTTATTCGTCAAAACAAAACTAAAAAACAAGCAAAATGCATTTAAAACAAAGCAAAAGAACGACTGGTTTGAAAAGGTAAAAAAAGACAAAGAGGTGGAGATAATCTACGAAAAACAGCTTGACGGCGTCAATAAAGTCGTGCTTTTTCAGCACCTTGGCAGACGCTATCTAGTGCTAACGGGCGCTTCAAACGTACTTTTAGATAAATTCGGCGAAGAAAAGATGACTAGCGAGCAGGACTTCCAGAGCTTTTTTGAAGAAAATCAAAAAAAGCTAAACGCCTACATCGAAAACCGCCAACCTCTGGACGCATATAAAGACAAGGCGAGTATAGACTAAAATTCATCTGGCGCCTATAAAATTTGATGAAATTTAGCGCATATTTCATCAAATTCTTTCTTCAAATTTTACGCAAAACAGATCGCAAAGGTATCCGGTTTAGTCATCTTTTTGATATTTTCCTTCGCCATAAACAGTTCCTTAGCGCCGTAAATTTGCAAAGTGTGGTTGATAAACTCAAACTCCAGCTTTTTATGCGAGCAGTTTGCGTCTAAATTTTTAGCAAGCGCGAGGATAAAGCTTAGCCAGCGTACGACGCTTTCGCTAGGTAGCAGATCTTTAAACCGCTCAAATTCTCTCGAGCTTTTTTTACCGTTTTGAGCTATAATCGCAGCTATGAGACATTTTTGTGCATGCGAAAAGCCGTAGTTTAGCGCATTTAGCACAAAAAACGCCGAGCTAGCATGCTCACCGTAAAATCCCAAGCACTGCGCCACGTCATGCAGCTTAGCCGCGACGGCCAGCTCGTTCTCGTATCGCCCGCCAAGCTCATGTAGCGGCTCTAGCGCGGCAAAAATATCTTTAGCGTATTTTACGATAGTTTTATTCTCGCCGAGCAAAAATCTATCCTGCAAACTCCTCACGCTCGGGTTAAAATTAGGCGGAAATTTGCGCGTCGGACGCAAAATATCGCTTAAAAATACGCCCTCTCTAAAGCCTGCGCCGCTAGTATAGATATTTTGCGCGCCTAAAGCCTCGGCCGCGCTTAAAAAGATGAGCGCGCCCTCTCTAATCGTATCGAAGCGATCTTTTTTGATGCCGAATTTTCCAAGCTCCAGCACGCTTGCTTGCGAGATACTCTCAATAAAGTTCTTGTGATTTTGCAGTTTATAAGCAAAATTATGCACCGTTTTTAGAGGATAGTTTTGCGCCGACATTATCGCTGAAGATATCGCGCGCAGACTGCCGCCGATGGCGACTAGGTTTTTGCTTTTGAAATTTTTAGGCAAGCTTTTTAGCGCGTCTTTGATAAACGGCTGCGCGGCGCTTAGATTTTTTTTATCGAAAAATAGCTCCTTTAGCCGCACCGTGCCTAAATTTAAAGACGCGGCGTCTATTATCTTGCCGCCGCTAACAAGCGCTAGCTCGGCAGAGCCTCCGCCGATATCAAGCGTGACGAACTCCTCTAGCGGTTCAAGTAAATTTAGCGCCGCCACACCGCCGTAAACCGCCTCGTCTTTGCCGCTAACGACCTTTAAATTTAGTCCTAGCTCGCGGCGCACGAGCGATATTAGCTCGCCCGCATTTGGAGCGTCGCGCAGAGCCGAGGTTCCCATAGCAAATATTTTTACGCATTTGTAGGCCTTGGCGATATTTTTAAATTCGTTAAAAGCCTCAAAAGCCTTTTGCATAGACCTCTCGCCGATCGCGCCGCCGTTTTCGTAAGCGCCCTCGCCCAGGCGCACCTTCATCTTAAACTCGCCCACGACGCTAAAAGCATAACGCGAGCTTTTGTCAAATATCACCATTCGCATCGAATTTGAGCCTAAGTCTATGACGGCGGTTCGTTTTGCCATTTATCTGCCTTTGTTTGTTTTATTTACCGGTAGCCGTAGAGTCGAGACGGCGCCGCTACGGCCGTCCGTGCGGTTTTTGATAGATACGGTTCCGCCTAGAGCCTGAGCCGCGCCCTTGGCCAAAAATAGCCCGAGTCCCGCTCCGCTTTTATCGCCGAAGCGCTTAAACGGCGCAAAAAGATCCTTACTCTCGTCTATGCCGCAGCCCTCATCCACGACCTCGATCATAAACTCGCCGTCGTTTAGAAAAGATCGTAGCGTAACGACCGAGCCGGCGGGGGAAAATTTGATCGCATTTTGAACGAAATTTTGGATAACATGCGTCAAAAGCGTCGTTTGAAGCGTCATTTTTAGGCTAGAGGGCGCAAACTGTGTCGCTATATCCTTGCCCTCGCCGCGGGCTAAAATTTTAAAATTATTCGCCGACTGCTTCAAAAACTCGATGACGTCGGTAGGCACGGCCTCCTCAAACTGTGCGCCCTCCTGCCGCCCGATTTCCAAAATAGACCCGATCATTTTATTCATCTGATCGATGGCTTCGTTGTTATTTTTGAGCGTTTCTATATATTTTTCGCTCTCGCGCGGCTTTATTAACGTGACTTCGTTTTTGGTTTTCATTACCGCAAGCGGCGTTTTTAACTCGTGCGCGACGCCGACGAATAGCTCTTTTTGATAAAGCACGAAAGTCTGAATCCGCTCGATTAGGCGGTTTAAGCTTTTGCCTAACGGCTTAAACTCCGGCGGTAGCTCCTCAAGGCTAATCGCCTGCAAAAATCTCTCGTTTAAATTCGTCATTTTTTTGCTTAAAATTTTAATCGGCACTAGTAGCATACGCGACAAAAATAGCGCATAAAAAAGCACTAGCAAAATAGAAGTGGCGTTTACGACGATGATATCGAATAAAATTTGATTTATGAGCTTGCTTTGTTGCGTAGTTTCTTTAGTTAGCGCGATACTATCATCTTGCGTATAGGGATAAAACAGGGTCAGATAGCTCTTTTTGCCCAGGCTCTCGGTAATAAAATAAGGCGCTTTTGTCTCGCCTTTTACAAGCTTAACGCGCGTAGGACTATCGTTTAGCGTCGAATACTCGAAAGGATTTTTAAGCCTAGCTAAATTTGCGCTCGTAGATAAAATTTTAGCTTCGTAAGCGAGCGATTGGGAGATATTTTCGTAAATCGTAACCTTGATATACTGATATAAAAGGACGGAGATGATGAGAATTAGCATCGTAGAAGCCGATGCTAATTGCGCTATAAACCTAAGTCTTAGGCTTTTTTGGGAAAGCAAAATCTATACCCGCGTCTTCTGACCGTCTCGATAGTCGAGATGTTTAGCGGCTTATCCATTTTTTGGCGGATTTGATTTATCGCTACTTCGATGACGTTTGGAGTTACTAGCTCAGGCTCCTCCCAGATCGCATCTAGTAACTGCTCTTTGCTAACGATCTGGTCGCTGTGACGCGCAAGGTGAGTTAGTACTTCAAACGGCTTGCCTTTTAGCTCAATATCTTGGCCTAGATAGGTGATTTTTTCTTCGTCCGGATCGATGATAAGGTCGTCTATTTTGATAACGTTAGTACCGCCAAAACGCAAGCGAGCCTCGATCCTGGCGACCAAGACGTCAAAATCAAATGGCTTTTTGATGTAATCATCCGCGCCGATTCTAAAGGCTTTTACTTCGCTTTCTTTATCGTCTTTTGCCGATATTACGACGACGGCGGTGCGCGGAGATTTGTGTTTTATTATGTTGATTAGATCTACGCCGTCTCCGTCAGGTAGCATCCAATCGGTTAAAACCAAGTCGTAATTTCTAATACCGATATAATACTCGGCATCCTTGAAATTCTCCGAGCTGTCGGTTTGATAACCAAACTCCTGCAAGCCCTCGGCGATGGTTTTGTTTAGAGTCACCTCATCTTCAACTATTAAAATTCTCATTTTTTTCCTTCTATGAAATTTGACGCGATTGTATCATAAATTAAGCGAAATTTCAAGATACTTTAAAAAAAAATTAATATTTAAACTCAGCCCTTGCGCCTACCGTAGCATTTTTGACGATCTCGATTTTTAAAATTTCCATTTTTAAAAAGCTAAGCGAGCTAAATTTTTCCTTCAACTTTTTCGCGCAAATTTCAAGCGAGCTCTCCACGGTGCCAAATTTCTCCCGCGCGTAAATTTCCTCGATCAAATTTATCATTTCCACGTAGTCTATAAACTCGCCGCTTTGAAATTCCGCGCTTACCCTTACCTTCTGCGGTCTCACGCGCTCGAAATCAAGCAGTCCGATGATCGTGCTAAATTCGTAATCTTTGATAATCGTCGTCAAATGACGCGCTTTTCTTGCCCGGTTATCAGGCGTTTGATGTTTGGCAGGTGCTTATAAACGACCAAAAACGCGATCAAAAATATCGGCGCATAGGAGTCGATGTCAGGAATCTGCGGCTGCAACGCAAAAGTCGCTACTATAAACGCCGCAAGCGCGGCTAGCGAGGCAAGCGATGAGATTTTAAGCAACTTGCCCACGACAAACCAAACCCCAAGCGCGGTAACGATCTCAAGCGGCAAAAAGACCGCCAAAACGCCCGCCCCCGTGGCTATGCCCTTGCCGCCTTCAAATTTTAAAAACGGCGAGTAGCAGTGTCCAAGCACCGAAAGTACCGCCATCGCCCAAAGCGTCGCGGGAGCAAGGCCTACAAATTTCGCGATTAGTATCGGCAAAACGCCCTTTAAAACGTCGCAAACGACGGTCAAAATCGCGATCTTTTTGGCGAGTTTGGGGTCTTTTTGCTTTAGCACGCGCAAGACGTTGGTCGCGCCGATGCTGCCGCTGCCTTCGCTTCTGATGTTCACTCCGCCAAAGATATAAGCCAAAATTACGCCCGAGGGGATACCGCCTAGCAGGTACGCCGCGGCGTAAGCTATCAAATTTTCGTTCATTTTTTATCCTGATTTTTGTTTCGATTTCGCAATATTAATTAAATTCGGCTGATTTTTTGATAAATCGGTTGTTTTAGAGGACGGAAAATTTGTAAATTTCACTTGCGCAAACCCGCAGCTTTAAGATACTAAATCTATTTTTGTTAAATTTCAAATTTAATCTTTCTTGTTAAGAGGATGGGGCTTAAATGGCGCTCTGCTTTGTGGTTGTGAAACAGAGCTGAAGTAAAAAAGCTTCCTTTTGTATCTGCTTTTTCTCTTTTTCTTTGGAGGCGGAAGGGGGTTCTACTTACGAAGCGTCGCCCCTTCCGCCCCCAAACCCCCGCCTATCCCACTGCACGTGAGAAGTTGCTGCACTACGCGCAGGTTTATCTGGTGCTGTCGCGCCACAAATTTTAAATTTA
>CAUPYN010000136.1:0-5608 GCA_963515575.1 uncultured Campylobacter sp. | reverse complement strand
ATGAAATAAGTGTCTATTTAAACTGGGTACAAGAATTAAAGTTGAAATATAGAATAAAAAAAGAACATTCAATAGAGTATATAGCACAACAAATTCTTTCAAAAATTACCAAATCCAATTTTAAGTATCATATTGAAGCATTTTATATATCCTTGAAAGAGGTTGCAAGTGACTTAAACAAAGTAGATAATGTTTATAAAATAAAAATTAGCAACTGCAATAATTATATCAAGGGTGTGTTGGCACTATTAAACGATTTGATCCTTGACTTTAATGAAATTTACTGGCAAATAGAAGAAATTATATTAAATAACCCGCAATCTAGAAAAAGCGGTAGAAGAAGAATGTTTATGGGTAGGGAAATTTTTAAATCATCAAAAGATATTGTTAGGAGACTTATAAGCTACGATGAAATATCATATTCTTCCATATCTGTATTTTTATTAAGACAATCAATAGAAATAACTATTCTAAGAGCATTAGGTATATATTCTTTTGTTGATATTAACAATTGTGAACAAAAAATAAAGTTAGATAAAATTATAGACTTTATAGAAAAAAATAAGAAATATATTAAAATTCCAGTCGAGATGCCAACATTAAAAAAAATTATAAAATGGTCTAATCCATATGTGCATAAAGCGGTTATGAATTTGCACTGGCAAATAATAATAGCACAAAAAGTTTTATTACCACTATTTGTCGGTGGAAAAGATAAAGATAACTGGAGTATCCATGGTGCAATAAAAATAAATAAAAAATTTTATTATAATGATTTAGAACAAGGTTTAATAATATATTTAAAATTAAAAAATACTAAAATTATTAAATTTGATAAACCAGATTGCTTACTTACTGATGATAATTTTGAATCTTAAATTTTGCAAAATGAGCCAAACCCATCCTTTTAAACCTATTTTCGATAAAAACTCTAAAATTTTAATCCTCGGCTCCTTTCCTTCCGTCGTTTCTCGCAAATTTGGCTTTTACTACGCAAATCCACAAAATCGCTTTTGGCGGGTGTTGGCCGGGATTTTAAATGCTCCGCTGCCTGCAAGCACGGATGAAAAGATAAATTTTCTGCTCACCCGCCGTATCGCTATCTACGACGCTGCGATCTCGTGCGAGATAAAGGGCTCGAGCGATGCTAAAATGACTGCCGTCAAGCCCGCAAATTTAGAGCCGATCTTTAGCGGAGCGTGCGTCGTGCAGGTGTTCGCCAACGGCGGCAAGGCGCACCAAATTTGCGAAAAATATCTAAAAAATCAAATTTTAAACGCAACTGGCAAAGAAGTAGCCAAGCTACCATCGACCAGCCCTGCTAATGCTAAATTTAGCGTAGATAAACTTGCGAGCGAATGGTCGGTGATAGCTGAGGCCTTAAAGTAGGTCAAAATCAAAACAACTTCGTTTTTGATCTCTATGCTTATTGGTTTCACATTAGTCTTTTAGTAAAATTTATCTTCTTGAGTAATTTAACTAACTATGCTGTTATTTTAAAACAAAAATTTATTTTTCTATTGACATTGATTATTATTTTGATATAATTGCACCACTGATTTAAATTTTCAGTGGCTAAAGTATTTTTAGTACTTGTATTATTTTATAAATTTAAATGAATAAAATCAGTTTTGATTACTAAATTTGTTAAAGCAACAGCAAAATTTAGTTATGTAGAAATTTAAAAATATTTTGCGACATATATTAGAAACATAAAAAATAGACATCTTAATCTAAAAGGATAGGTAATGAACAAGCATTTATTTGCACTTTTGGCTTTGGCGGCATTTAGCAGCCACTCTTTGGCTCACGAGTTTTGGCTGTTTGGAAGCAGCAAGGACGTAACTAGCGTTGAGATCGGCTATGCGGACGATTTTCCGACTGTTGAAAAGATACCAGACAACAAGACCGGACTATTTGAAGCCCCGTACATCATAGCCAAAAACGGCGAAAAGCTTACGCTAAAACAAAGCGGCGAAAACTACCACTACGAAAGAGGCAAGCTTGAAAACGGCTCTTACCTTATAGCTGGCGAGTACAAGCCTACGTTTTGGACAAAAGCTGGCGATGGCACATGGCACATGGGCAAAACCAAAGAAGATATCAAAGACGCCAAATACTGCAAAAAAGCGAGCATGAGTGCAAAAGGCATAATAAACAAAAATGCAAAAGACGACTCCGTCACAAAATCATCTAACCAGCGCCTAGAGATAGTTCCGCTTGAAAATCCGGCAAATTTCAAAGTTGGCGTACCGTTTAAAGTTAAAATTCTATTTGAGGGCAAACCGCTAGAAAGCGCTACGCTTAATGGAACGTTTGACGGCTTTTTGAAAGAAAAAAGTGCATTTCATGGCGAAACTGAGCCAGACGGCACGATAGAGGTGCTAGCCCTTAAACCTGGCAAGTGGCTACTGCAAGTGGTGCATAAAATGCCGTTTGCCGACTCAAAAATTTGCGATGACGAGACGATCGCAGCAACGCTTGCGTTTGAGCTAAAATAGATCAAATTTACAAGATCACATCTTAAATTTATTAAAGGGCGTAGCAAGATGCGCCCTACTCTTTTGCACTTTAAACTAAATTTTCTCCAGTAAATTTTATAAAATCGTTGTTACGATAAAAGAACTTCTAAAACAATAAACTCAAAACAGGCAGTTAAATTTATCGGTAAATCTAGTTTTTGCTACGCAACTCCGCAAATACGCTGGCGACATCGTGCGAGATAAAGGGCTCGAGCGATGCCAAAATGACCGCTGTCGAGCCCGCAAATTTAGAGCCGATCTTTAGCGGCGCGCGCATAGCGCAGGTATTTTCAAACGGTGGTAAGGCACACGAAATCTACGAAAAATATCTAAAAAATCAAATTTTAAACGCAACCGGCAAACCGCCCGTCAAACTACCCTCAACTAGCTCTGCAAACGCAAATTTCAGCTTTGAAAGGCTAGCGCGAGAGTGGACGGTGGTGGCAGATACATTAAGAGACGGCTAAATTTATTTATCTAAATTTAGCTAATTTACTTGTCTGTTATTGAAAACGGCAAAATCTAAAATAAAATCGCCGCCAAATTTCGCCAATATCTATTTAAGAAACGAGCAAATTTAAAAAGGCTTGCTCGCTTTATTGCCACTAATAGCCACATAAACCTCTAGCTAGGCACTACAGAATTTCTACGTGCGGTTTTTGTAAGAGAGTAGATGATGAGCAGCATAATAAAAATATAAAGCAAATTTGCACTTTTTTGTATTGATTGCATTGCTTCATCGTATTTTAGAGCATTTAGAGCCTTTTCATACGATTTTTTAGTGGTTTCATTTAAATTTTTGTAGCTGACATTATTATCCATGGGTTCCTTTGAATATTTTATGTATTTTTTCACAAAATCAATTAAAGGAGTGTTTGTTCTACTATTATCCAATCTTTCTAAAATTATTTTTCTATTTTTAACTATAAAATTGATCTTATGTTCTGCTTTTATATTAGTAAAATTTGCATCCAGAAGCATATCGTTCAAGCCATTATTATCGTATTTTATTATGTATTCTTCAAATTTGCTTTCAGCTATTTTTTCTGATGTAAAAATACCAATAAACGGCGTTATTAATACAGGTTTATCCAAAAAAATAGCCATAAAAATTAAATATGTCATAAAACGCACAAAACTAAATCTAAATAAATAAAACGACAAAGCATATAATGTCACATATAAAAGTATAAAAACAACAACATAAACAGAGTAATCAAAAGCATTAACTAAGCCTGGTGTAATGAAAACGATATATGTAAAAATTCCTATCGGTACAGTCGCCCATAGTATTTTATACTTCATAACAAAATACAATAAACATGCTAGTAGTCCAACTAGAAAAATAAACAGCAGCAACAACGTCAATATTTTAGGGCTATCGATCATTGATTTCAATAAAAAATCATCTAAAACCAAAAAAGACAATCCATACACAGCAATACTTAGAACAGCAAAGTTTATTATCTGAAATAAATTTGTGTGATGATCACTCGTATTTCTATATAATTTTAGTGTTATCAAATCCAAAAAAAGTTCAATACGACTTTTGCTTTTGAGCTTGGCTTCTTCATTATCGTTTTTGCTATCTTTAGCCTTTGTATTTTCGAGTGTAAATTCTAGCTCCAACTCTTTGCAGTATAGCTCTAGGCGGTGAAACAAACTTGCATCTAGCGCATTACCTTTGTTGTTTAAGTTGTATTTCATGAGTCTAAACCCGTCCCTAAAGTCATTTGTTGCACTTATATTGTTGATGCTTGTATCTTCGATAAACTTTTTAAGCTCATCATATGTAAAATCTGTTTTTGCATTTACAAAATTTAAAGCGCCGTTAAAAATGATTGATGAGAAATTAACCGGTTTTTTAAAAGTTACGCTATAAAAGCAAGCGACTTTTTTAAAATCAGCCTCATGAAAATCGACAAAATCCTCAAAAATTCTATTATTAAAATAAGCATTATCCAGAAAAATCGTATTTTTAAACTTTGCATCTTTTCCAAAAGTAATATTACTATCTGTTTTGAAGTCTGCTTCTTGTTTAAATTTGATATTTTCAAAGATTGCCTTGCCTTTAAAGTCCGCATTTAAAAACCGTGCCTCATCGTCGAAAGTAGCAGAGCTAAAGTCTGTATCCGCTTTAAAAACGGCATTTGTAAAATCTGCTTTATTATTGAATACTACATTTGAAAAGTCGGCTTTATTTTTAAAAGTTGTTTCTGTAAGTATTGCTTCGCTAAATTTAGTTCCGCGAAATTGCGCTTTCCCTTTAAATTTTGCTTTATCTAAATTTACTACGTCATTAAATTTGGCTTCTGTAAAAGTTAAGTCACTTTCAAAACAAGCTTCTTTGAAAAGCAATCCGCAGTTAATTATGCTCTTATTAAAACTTAGCTTTTGATTAAATGTGGCATTGGTAAAATTTATATTTATCCCGTCAAACTGCATTGAGTGCAAATTAAGCTCGCAATCAAATTCGGCACTTGAGAAATCTAGAACGCTAAATTTCCCTATATCCATAGTAAATTTTTGTTTAAAATGGGCGGCTTCAAATTTTACCTCCCTCAACTCATTTTTTGTATCTAAATTAAAAGATTTATTAAAGATACTACTTGCAAAGGATATATCTTGTCTAGCGTTTTTGGATATGAAATCGCCGTTAAACGTGCATGCATGAAAAAATGCATAACCTTCTACGTAAACTTTTTTTGCAAATTCGCATCCGCTAAACGTGCAGTTATTGCTGATGTCGCGTAAAAATACTTCGTTTTTAAATTCGCAAGAGCTGATGTTAGGAAAGTTGGAATTTACAATTATAACTCTCCGTTTAATCCCATTTAAATATTCTATAGTTTCTAGATCATTTGCAGTATTGCACCCACTAAGAACAATATTAAATTCGTCGCTTTGCAGATACTTTTCTAAATTTATATGATTAGCAGAGTCTGATTTTAGATTTAAATTAAAGCCTCCAAAAACGAAAAAAACTTGCTCTTCGTATTTGCGTTTTTCAATCCAATATGATCTCACGGGTTTTGCTACTACCCAAAACTGCAGATTTTTACTAAGAATCCCGAGCTCCTGAAACC
>CAUPYN010000135.1:0-5652 GCA_963515575.1 uncultured Campylobacter sp. | reverse complement strand
GTATAGAAAAAGTCTACGGCAAGCCCAGCGACGTCATCTATCCGCCCGTGGACGTGGATAAATTTACGCTGCGCGAAGCCAAAGAGGAGTTTTATCTAACCGCCTCGCGAATGGTGCCTTATAAAAAGATTGATCTTATCGTAGAGGCGTTTTCGCAGACGGATAAAAAGCTAGTAGTCGTCGGCGACGGGCCAGATATGGCTAAAATCAAATCAAAAGCAGGCAAAAACGTCGAGCTTTTGGGTTTTGCGGACGATGAGACGATGAGGGATCTCATGGGGCGGGCTAAGGCGTTTGTTTTTGCCGCTGAGGAGGACTTCGGTATCACGCCCGTAGAAGCGCAGGCATGCGGCACGCCCGTGATCTGCTTTGGTCGCGGCGGCGCTCGCGAGACGGTGATTGACGGCGAAAGCGGGTTATATTTTATGGAGCAAAACGTAAAAGAGCTGCTTGATGCGGTAGCTAAATTTGAGCAAAATCGCGATAAATTCGAACCCGTAAAAATCAGGGAAAATTCGCTAAGGTTTTCGCGAGCGCGCTTTGAGGCTGAGATCAAAAGCTACGTCGAGAAAAAATACGAAAAATTTAAAGAAAAAATAAAATAATCGCCAAGCGCAAAATTCGCGCGGCGCGTATCTGGATGGAAAAATGAAAAAATATCTTTGTAAAGCGATACTTCTTTTGGTCGATCTTTTGGCTATTTGGGTGTCTTTTGGTATAGCAGTCGAGCTTAAAAATTTATTTTACGGCGACCGCGTGCTACTTGATATATCCAAATATCAGGGCTTTGGCATCGCTTATGCCTTGATGATAGCCTTGTTTTTTTATCAGGGGATTTACGCTAGGAGGTATGATTTTTGGCACGAGTGCGCTATAGCAGTAAAGAGCTGTTTTTTTGGGCTTTTGCTTACTTTAGCTGCGCTTGCCTTGCTAAAGATAAACTATGATTTTTCAAGAGCTAGCTTGATTTTGGGCTTTGGTTTTATGATTTTTATTATCCCGGCTTTTAAATTTATAGCTAAAATTTCACTTTTTAAGCTCGGCTTTTGGAAAAAGAAGGCTAAAATTTTAGGCGAGAGCGAGGAATTTGAGCTGGCGATCTTTGACGATAAATACCTCGGTTATATTCGCGCGCAGACTGAGTACGAGTCGCTTTTTATAGGCGGCAGCGGCATGGGCGCGCGCGAGCTAAACGAGCTAATAGAGCAAAATATCAAGGAAAATAAAGAGATTTTATTTACGCCCGTGCTTAGAGGTTACGATTTTACGCAGGCTCATATTTATAACCTATTTAACTCCCGCACGAGCCTTTTTGCGATACATAACTCTTTGCAGAGTAAATTTAACATTGCGCTAAAAAGAGGGCTTGATATATTTTTGATAGTTATGGCTTTACCGCTTTTGATTCCGATTTTTTGCGCGGTTGCTATCGCTATGAAGATAAGCGAGCCAAGAGGCAAGTTATTTTTCTCGCATCAAAGGATGGGGCTAAACGGCAAGCTGTTTGGGTGTCTTAAATTTCGCTCGATGAGAGAAAACGGAGCCGAAATTTTAAAAGAGTACCTTGAAAAAAATCCGCAAGAAGTAGAGTATTTTGAAAAATTTCATAAATACGAAAATGATCCGCGCGTAACCAAACTCGGAAATTTCCTCAGAAAAAGCTCTCTTGACGAGCTGCCTCAACTAATCAACGTCCTAAAGGGCGAGATGAGTATCGTAGGTCCTCGCCCGTGCGCGCAGTACGAGCGCAAAGACATGGGGCGATACGCCGAGCTAATCTTGGCGGTTTTGCCGGGGATTACCGGCATCTGGCAGGTTAGCGGCAGGAGCGACGTAGACTTTGAGACGAGGGCGCAGATGGATGCGTGGTATATGAAAAACTGGTGCATCTGGAACGATATCGTGATAATCATAAAGACCTTTAAGGTTGTTTTAATGCGTAAAGGCGCAAGCTGATCAAACTAAGCGGCTAGCTGCGATGAGGTGCGGTCAGAGGGTAAAATTTAACCGTGGCGCGGATCTATAAAGCGCGGTAGGAAGTTAAAATTTAACTACGTCTAGGTTTCGCGGCAACGATAAATTCGGCGTATATCGCCGCTGTCCGTCTCGCCCAAATCTCTATAAAAATGCTTTTGGCCTAACTTAAAATACCCGCAAGGGTAAGCTTTGCCCAAAATTTTAATCCAAGCGTAAATTTTGCCTTACCGCCTAAAGCTCATTTGCGGTTAAATTTACGCTCTTGCTTTGGCTTAGCTCGGCGATTTTGGTATTAGTTTCGCGCCAGACTCGGTCTGTAAAAGCAAAAGCGGCTAACAAGAGCTATGCCGTAAATTAGGCCGCCTAAACTGCTTTGCAAAGCTCTGCAAAAAAGTAAATTTTTCTTATCAAAACGCCTACGGGGCGAGAGACGAAGGTAAAATTTGGCTAAGGTACGACAAAATCCATAACTTTAAGGCTTTTATTTACTTATCTTTTTGCCGAATTTGACGAACATTTTCCAAAAATCAGGCTAAATTTGCGCCCTTGCGCGTTTTGGTATGTTTTTGGAATTATCTTTAGCATAAAACGCCGCGTTTAATAAAACCGCTTTGGTAAAGCGTTGAGGCGGCTTTTGGGTTGTTTTATTTTTGCTTAAATTACGGCGCACTAAATTCGTGCGATAGATTAGAAATGGAGATTAAATTTAAAAACCGAGATGTTTAAGGAAGGCAAAAAAGTCGGAATTTCTTCCGACTTTGGGTTTTATAGCTTTCCGCCTTCAACGACGAGAGATTCCGGATTTACGCTATCGCCGTAGATCGGTTTTAGCGTAGCGTCATAGTCTTTGTGGAAGAAATTTTCCTTGCCTAGCTCAATGATTTCGTTATTTAGCCACTCAAGTAGAGCTTTGTTGCCTTTTTTAACCGCAGGCGCTATTACGTCTACGTCGCCTAAAGCCTCGATACCGACGGTAAAGCCAGGATTTTCTTTAGCCCACGCAAAAAGCAGCGCGTTATCGTGCGCCAGCGCTGCGCCTCTTTTATCGACCAGAGCGGCGAAAGTTTCTGTATTTTGGTCGTATTTTAGAAGCTCGATGTCAGGGTGATTTTTCGTGAAATACGCATCCGCGGTCGTGCCTTTATTTACGATTAGTTTTTTGCCTTTTAGCTCGTCCACGCTTTTTATGACCGCACCGTCTGGGCTAACTACGCCAAGTGATACTTTCATATACGGAAGCGCAAAATCAACGACTCTAGCACGCTCTGGCGTTTTTGTAAAATTTGCCAAAGTGATGTCGACCTTGTCGGCTACTAGCACTTCTACGCGGCCTGCTGCTTCTACGAGTTCAAATTTAACCTTGCTCTCGTCGCCTAGCAGATCCTTTGCGATGCGTTTGGCGAAATATATGTCGTAGCCTTGGTTTTTGCCCTCTTTATCGACGTAGCCAAACGGCGGTTTGTCGCTAAAGACGCCCACGCGCACGTATCCGCGCTCTTTGATTTTAGCCAAAGCGTCCGCTTCGGCAGCCTGCAAATTAGCCTGACCCGTTAGAAAGACGGCGGCGAATATTGCCAAAAATGAAAACAGAAGTTTTCTCATTCTTTCTCCTTTAAAATAAAGTGCGCAAAATATACAAAAGCTTGGCTAAAATGCGACTAAATTTGTACGTTTTCGGACGACCGGTGCAGAGAATAACTAAATTTTGTTTAAAAACGTAACGCCAAATTTAAAATGGAGTGTAAAATTTACTCAATATAAATTTGCAAATTTAATTTTAAATTTAAGAAATGGCTAGCGGATCAAATTTGCACAGGTTATTTTGAGTAAATTTGAGTTAAAGTAGAGCTATAAATTTAAGTTGGTTAAATTGTAAAGACATAAGGTTTAAAAGCTAAATTTGACGACAAAACCCTCAAATTTAGCCTAAAAAACGTAAAATTTAAGCCCCTAAAACGAAAATAAATTTAAAAACTTCTTCGCGCGTTCGCTTTTTGGATGCGTGAAAAACGCCTCAGGCTCGCTCTCTTCGACGATTTTGCCCTCATCCATGAAAACGATGCGATTTGCCACCGAGCGCGCAAAACCCATCTCGTGCGTTACGATTAGCATCGTCATGCCGTCTTTTGCGAGGTTTATGACGACGTCTAGCACCTCGCGCACGATCTCTGGATCCAGCGAGGCCGTTATCTCGTCAAACAGCATGATCTCAGGCCTCATGCAAAGCGCACGCACGATGGCGATACGCTGCTTTTGCCCGCCGCTAAGCTCCTTTGGATAGGCGTATTTTTTGTGTTTTAGGCCGACTTTTTCCAGCCACGCTTCGGCTTCTTTTTCGACCTCTTCGCGGCTTCTTTTTTGCGCTTTTACCGGGCCTAGCGCGATGTTTTCGATGACGTTCATATGATCAAACAGCTCGTAGTTTTGAAAAACCATGCCCACTTTTTGGCGGATTTTGATCCAGTCTTTGTAGTCTTTATCGATCTTTTCGCCGGCTATCTCTATCTGCCCGCCGTCAAAGGGCTCAAGGCCGTTTATGCAGCGCAGAGTCGTGCTTTTACCGCAGCCCGAGGGCCCTAGGATCACGACTACTTCGCCGTTTTTGACGCTAAGGTCGATGCCTTTTAGTACCTGCAAGTCGCCGTAAGATTTGCTTAAATTTGATAGTTTTAAAATTTCGCTCATTTGATTCCTTATACCCATCTGTTTTCAAGTATCTTGGATAGTTTTGAGATAGGATAGCAGACGAGAAAATATAATAAAAATATAAAGCCGTATATCCAAAACGGCACGGTCGGGTTGGCGGTTAGGCTCGCGGCCTCGATCGTTTGCTGGCCTACTTTTAGCAGGTCTGGTACGCCGATGAGGGCGACGATCGGGGTGGTTTTGATGATGCGGCTTAGCAAATTTACGCCGGCAGGCACTAGACGGCGCGTGGCTAGCGGGATCACGACGTAAAGATAAATTTGAGCCTTACTAAGCGCCAGAGCCGCCGCACTCTCAAACTGATGCCGCGGTATCGAGACAATCGCGCCGCGCACGATATCCATCATCTCAAATACGCCCCACAAGCTAAATACGATGAGCGAGGCGTTAAATTTGGAAATATCTATCCCAAATGCCTTGCTCGCGCCGTAGTAAAACAAAAATAGCCAGACGATTTGAGGCATTATACGTACGATTTCGAGGCAAATTTTTAGCACGAAAAAGATAAATTTGTTTTTCGAGCTCATCAGCACGCCCAAAAACGTGCCTAAAACAAGAGAGATGGCGATCGAGATGGCCGAGATCTGCACGCTCATCCACAGCCCCTCAAAAATCAGCCGCTTTAAAACTAGCGGGTCGAATAAAATGCTAACTCCGTCCAACTCTCACCCTTTTTTCAAGCCAAAATAACACCAAAGATATCGGCAAAATGATAATCAAATAGCTAACGACGAGCATAAAAAGCGCCTCGTCGGTCATGTAATAAAGCCCGATGATATCCTTGGTCGCGTAAACTAGGTCGGGCAGGGCGATGATGCTGATGACCGAGGTTTCTTTGATGAGAAAGATGACGTTAGCCGCGATAGAGGGGATCGAAACGCTAAAGGCCTGAGGCAAGATAACGTAGCGTAAAATTTGCCCCTGCGTGAGCGCGACGCTAAGCGCGGCTTCGATCTGAGTCTTTTTTAC
>CAUPYN010000134.1:0-5669 GCA_963515575.1 uncultured Campylobacter sp. | reverse complement strand
GATTTTTTGTTCGTCTAAATTTAACTTTATCATACCAACTCTCCTTTTTGAATCGTTACTTTTATTTTACCTGTTTTCACATCTCGCTCGATTTGCGGCACCTTTTCTATATTTAGCTTTATGTTTCCAAGCCTCCTATAGACTTCGCTAGCTATTAAATTTACATATTGGCTCGAATCATTATCTAAAACCACTTTTAAGGTTATGCTTCTATCTTTATCTTGGATTATCTGAAACTGCCTTAAATCGCTAAAATTTTTCATCGCAGTAGAAAAATTTGCCGTAGGTATCGCCGTTCCGTCATCCTTGATAAGTATATCGTCGCTTCTGCCTTCTATCCCTTTAAAAGGGATGGACAAATGCCTACCGCAAGGGCAAATCGGCGCTTTACCGTCTAAAGGTATAGCCTTATCGCCGGTATTATATCTAATAAAAGGCTTTACGTAGTTATTTAAAGAAGTGGCTATGATTTCGTTTTTATCGCTAAGCTCGACTATCCCGTAATCATCATTATTATGATAGTTACCCGCCCAACACTGTTGAACGGTTACAGTTCTTTCATTTTGCCCGTACCAGTCTAAAACGGGCAACCCCCAATACTCCTCGATCGCGCTTCTATACGCAGGCAATAGCGTCTCAGATGAAGTTACTATAGTTTTTATTTGAGGTATTTTTATGTTTTTTTGCTTTAAAAGTAGCGTAAAAATATATATGGAGCTTGCGTATCCTCTTATTATTTTGGCTTTTGACTTTTCGATAACGGATAAATACAAAGCCAAATTTGACTCGTTAATATGAAACGGAGATAAATACCAATAATCGCCCGAAATTTTATAAAGCGGCTCGCCTTCTTTTGGCGAATACGTCCTTAAAACGATTATCGGATCGCCGCTTTTATAAGTATAATCTTTGCCCATACCCCAAGCTCTATTTGACGTTATTTTTTCTATTGCATCGCTTTCATATGGGACTTTAAATTCAAACGGAGTCCCGGTAGATCCTGACGTATGCGATACTTTTCCATTAAATTTTACCGAGCAAAAGTCTTTAAAATTTTCTCTAATCATCTGCTTGTTAATAATTGGAAATTTTTTTAACTCATCTAAAGTAAAATTTTCAAAATCTATTTTTAAATCTAAATTTTTATAAAAAGGTACGAAATCAACCGCTTTTTTTACTATATTTTTTAGCTTTTGAGTTCTTATACGCTCTATCTCTTCTGCGCTTCTCCACTGAAATTTATCATATTCGCTAAAATTTTTCTTGATAAAAATGTAATTTTTGATTTTGCTTTTTATCTTTTTGTAAATTTGACCGGTCATAAATTTAGCCTTTTATATCAAAAACGAAATCTCCGTCGTCTGCACCATATCCCAAAGCTCTATCGGCCAGCCTTTTTTGCTTCCTTTTAGAGCCCCAAATAGCGCCTCGAGCTCTTCTGGCTGCCCCTTTTGGCTCACGCTCGTTGAAATTTCTTTCAGCCCCACTCCATATCCTTTTAGGCTTTTGTAATCATCCAAAATAATGCTCTTGCCGTCGAAGTGAATTTCCATAAATTCCTTGCTTAGCTCCTTGCTACCGTTTGCGAAATACTCGATATTTGCCACCGAACCGTCTTTGTATTTTAAGACGATGGATTTGTTATCCTCGGCGCTATATTTTTCATTACTCGGCGTGATCGCCTGTGAAAATATACCCTCTATCTCGCTTCCCGTTAGCGCCGTCATTAGATCTATTATGTGGCACGCTTCGCCCACCATTCTGCCGCCGTTTTCATGCACCCAGTGATCCATCGGTATGTAGCCCGCGTTCATTCTATATCTAATTATCATCGGATTTATTCTAGCGCTCGTGTGCTTTTTTATCTCCTCTGCATAAGCGCTAAATCGCCTGTTAAATCCCACGAATAAAAGGGGCTTGTCGCCTCCCTCAGCGTAAAATTTCTTTATCTTTTCCAGCTCCTCTTTGTTTGTCGCAAGCGGCTTTTCTACAAATACGTTTTTGCCCGCTTCAAGCGCCTTTAAAGTAAGCTCCGCATGGCTATCGTGCCTTGTGGAGATGATCACCAGATCAACGTTTTTATCGTTTAAAATATCGTCTAAATTTGAAGTAGCGTAGTTCGCTCCGTATTGCTGCGCCACGGCCTTTGCTTTATGTCCGCTTCGATTCATGATCGCGTAAATTTTATACTTATCTGTAAGCTTTGAGATATTAGGCAGGTGCATACCGGTGGCAAATCCGCCGACGCCGACGAATGCGACGTTTATCACATCCCTGTTTACTGGCGCAGAGCTTATAATGATTTTTTTATCGTGATTTAGATAGCTATCAAGCTCGGTTAAATTTGCCTCCCCGTAGTCAAGCAAAACCATAAGCGGCTTATTCTGCGAAGTCTGTAGCGACTTAAACGCCTCCGTTACCTGCTCGATAGGATATTTTGCGTCTATGAGCTTATCCAGCTTTATCAAATTTTCATTTACCAGCCTTAGATACTCGCTCATATTTCGATTTTCAGTCCATCTGACGTAGCTAAACGGATAATCAAGCCCCTGCTCTTCGTAGCTCTTGTCGTAGCGACCAGGACCATAAGAAGTGGAGATGAGGAAATCAAGCTCCTTTTTATACATATCCTCTCTATTTATCTGCATACCGGCAACGCCTACAAGCACCACTCTGCCCTTTTTCTTGCACATCTGAAAACTTTGCGATAGTGGCTCGCTACTGCTTGTAGCGGCGGTAAATAGCACTCCATCGGCGCCGTATCCGCCGCTCCAAGACGAAACGACGTCTAACAAATCGTCTTTTGACGGGTTTATGACAAGCTCGGCGCCATATTCCTTTGCTATCTGCAAACGCCTATCGTCAAAATCGCTGACCGCAACCCTGACGCCTGAAATTTTAAGCATCTGCACCGCAAGAAGCCCTAAAATCCCAGCTCCCACCACTACGCAGGTCTCGCCCAGCCTTAGATCGATCCGCCTAACGCCCTGCATCGCTATACCGCCCAGCGTCACGGTGCAAGCCCGCTCAAAGTCCATATCCTGCGGCATTTTCATAACTAAATTTTTTGGCACGTCTACGTATTCGGCGTGGTTTGCAAGCCCTGCGCCGGCTGCGGCAACGCGCTCTCCGACTTCAAAATTTGAAACGCCCTCTCCGACCGCTATGACGACGCCGCTAAGCGAATAGCCGGTCGGGCTTCCGCTATCAAGCTTGCCCTTTACCTTCGCGTAGACGCTGGCTATGCCATCGGATTTCACCATATTGATGACTTTTTTTACATTCTCCGGCTGCTCCAAGGCCCTTCTGATCAGGCTTTTACCGCTATTTGATACGCCGCTTATCTCGGTACCCGCCGATATGCAGCTATTTACCACCTTAATGAGAACACATCCCTTTGAAACACTTGGAGTAGGGATCTGCTCCGCTAAAACCTTACCTTTTTTAACTATTGCTTGTAACATTAATCTACCTTGAAGAATATTAAATATTAGTATTTCGCATGCCGCAAAAATCCAAAACTTCTTTTTCTATTTTTAGCCCTTTAAATTCCTTATGTCCGACTAAAAATACGATAATGTCCGAAATTTCGATAGCCTTTTTGTAATCCGCTATCTCAAAATCCTTGTGAGCCTTGATATTGGGCTCCACGGCGACCACATCGACGCCGTCTGCGATCAGGCATCTGGTTATATTTAGCGCAGGCGACTCCCGCAAATCGTCGATGTCGGGCTTAAAAGCAAGCCCCATGCACGCGACTTTAGGCTTTCTGCCGTTTTGCAGCTCAAATTTCGAAGCGGCGTTTTTGATCTTTTCTATACACCATTCAGCTTTGTGATCATTGACCTCTCTTGCGGATTTGATCAGCCTTGCGTCATCGCCGCCCGCATGCACGATAAACCACGGATCAACGGCTATACAGTGTCCGCCCACGCCGCAACCTGGATTTAGGATGTTTACGCGCGGATGACGGTTTGCTAGCGAGATAAGCTCCCAGACGTTTATGCCGAATTTATCGCACAAAACGCTAAGCTCGTTTGCAAATGCGATATTTACGTCGCGAAATGAGTTTTCGGTGAGCTTTGCCATCTCAGCGGTTTTCGCGTCTGTTTGCAAAATCTCGCCCGCGACGAAAGTTTTATAAAATTCGGCTGTTTTTTTTGCGGCTTCTTTATTTAAACCGCCTACGATTCTGTCATTTTGTACCAGTTCTTTTAAAATTTTACCGGGCAGTACTCTTTCTGGGCAGTGAGCGATGTAAATTTTAGAGATATCCACGCCGCTATCTTTGAGGATTTCGCCTATTTTTTCGGTAGTTCCCACGGGCGAGGTCGACTCTAAAATCACGATATTTTCGTCCCTAACAAAGGGTGCTATAGACTTGCTGGCGCTTACTACGTAGTTAAGATCGGGCACGTATCCGTCGCAAAAGGGCGTAGGCACGGCTATGATAAAAACATCGGCCAAATCAGGCTCCAAGCTTGCCCTTAAATTTCCGCTGTTTACCGCACCTTTGACGAATACGTCAAGCTCGGGCTCTACAATATGGATTTTTCCTTGATTTATCGTATCTACCGTACTTTGCACTACGTCTACTCCGCGCACTTTGTAGCCTTTATTTGCCAAAAGCGCTGCGGTAGGCAACCCTATATAGCCAAGCCCCATAACGCAAACATTTTTTATCATCATCTCTCCGATCTTAAATTTTTTATAAATTCTACTATCTTAATGCTAGCTTTACCGTCGCCGTATGGGCTTCGCGACTGAGACATCTTTTGATAAATTTCGTCGTCGTCGAGTAAAATTTGAGCCTGCGATACTATATTTTTCTTATCAACGCCAACGAGTTTTACCGAGCCGGCCTCTATAGCCTCAGGTCTTTCGGTTGTATTTCTCATTACAAGCACGGGTTTACCGAGGCTTGGCGCTTCCTCTTGTATCCCGCCGCTATCTGTTATGATAAAATGCGCCATGCTCATCAGATAAACAAATTCGCCGTACTCTAGAGGTGCTATCAGGCGGACGTTACCAATGCCGGATAAAATTTTCCTTACGGGCTCTTGGACGTTTGGATTTAGATGAACGGGATAGACTATATCGACATTTGGATTTTTGATCGCTAGGGTTTTTAGAGCCTCGCAGATATTTATAAATCCATCGCCGAAATTTTCCCTTCTGTGACCGGTTACGAGTATGATTTTTTTACCGCGGTTAGTATCGTATTTTGTACTTAGAGATGTTAAAATTTTATCTTTTAGCGCGTTATCTTTTTGCATCCTTTCAAGCAGCAAAAAAAGCGCGTCAATAACGGTATTTCCGGTTACGACGATATTTTCTGGACTTTTATTTTCTTTTATGAGATTTTGTTTTGATAAATTTGTAGGGGCAAAGTGATAGCTTGCTATTATGCCGACTAGCTGCCTGTTTATCTCCTCTGGAAAAGGCGAATAAATATCCCCCGTTCTTAGCCCCGCCTCTACGTGGGCTACCTTAATCTGTTTGTAAAAAGCAGCCAAAGAAGCTATGCTAGCAGTAGTAGTATCTCCGTGAATAAATACTATATCCGGTTTAAACTCGTCTAAAACATCTCGCATCTTTAGCAAAATCCTAGACGACAGATCGTACAGATCCTGTCCCGCTCGCATAATGTCCAAATCATAATCTGGAAC
>CAUPYN010000133.1:0-5750 GCA_963515575.1 uncultured Campylobacter sp. | reverse complement strand
CTCATCAAGCTTATTTTTTATCTCGGCTCTTTCTTCGCTATCGTCCTCCGTCGCCGCACCTACGCCAAATCCTTGCGGCGCAAAAGGCTCTGTGACATCTGCAACAAGATCGGCTAAAAGCGCGGCTCTATCTACTCGTGCCGGCTTGGCAGGCTCGTTTTGAGGGCTTAAATTTAACCCAGCTACGCTTCTAGCATCTAAATTTTGCTCATCCCGTCGCTCTTTTGTTTGTTTTAAATTTATCTCTTGTGCTACCGTTTGAGGCTTGCCTTCATGTATCTTTTCCAATTTTTCCTCGTTTTTGATAATAAATTTTGGCGCCAAATTTTCTTTATCGTCGCTTTTCTCGCTTTTTTCTTGCACTAAGCTTGGCGTTTGCAAATTTAGCTCTTCTGCGCTTTTTTCGTCTGTTTGAGCCACTTGTTCTAAATTTTTGCTAGATTCAGACTCTTCGCTCAAAATCGCATCCTCACTTGCTTCGTCTTCATCTTCGCTAGGCTCGTAAGGAACGTAATCTAAAATATCTATCGCCGGTTTTAGTTCTACGTCAGGCTCGGCCTCCTTAAGACGAGGCAAATCCACATCATTTATCTCCGGCACGTCCTTGCGGGCTTCGTCGATTATTTTCGCATCATTTTCGCTAGCTAGATCGGCTCTAGCCTGCAACAAAGGAAAGTCCGAATTTAGCGCTGTCTCGCCATTAAAATCAACCTCATCTTGCGCCGGCGCGTCTTTGCTATCTATTTGAGTATCAAGTTGCTTAAAAGCGTATTCTTCGTCGTTAAATTTAATCTCATCCTGAGCGGGCATACCCTCACCGTCTTTAAATTTATCGGAAGCGTCCATTTTATCTATCTCTTGCAATGCCTCGCTTATCTCTTGCAAATTTTTATTTACGTCTAGTCTAAGTTCCAAAGGCTCGTAAAGACCGCTAAAATCGTTATTCTCGTAATCATTAGGCTTGGTATTGCCTTGGGACGGCTCGTTGTTTGTCTGCGCTAAATCATCGTCGTCTACCAGTTTTATCTTAGGCAAATCCTCATCGTCGAATTTAACCGACGGTATACGCGCGACAAAGGTTTCGTCGCTAGGCTCGTCTTCACTAAAGGATTGGTTAAAAGATTCGTCGCCGGATTTACTTTCTTGCGAAATTTGACCTAAAACCTCGCTTTCAAATTTACCGTCGCTAGACGGGTCGTCAAAAAGCTCTTCTTTGAGCTCGTCGTTGCTCGCGCTCTGTGCGGACTCTTCAGACTCGTTTACAGCAGCCTCTCTAGCCTGCGCCATCTGTTTATTTTTGGCTCTGACAGCTTCTATGTCGCTTTTTACGGCACTTACGCGCTGGTTTATTATACGCTCAAGCTCGTCGTCCCTGGTGTCAAATTTAATACTGGAGCCGATAGGTTCGTAGTCCTTAACGTCCTCTTCGTTCACAGAAGTAAATCTTAAAGGCTTCATTTTAGTGCTTTCATTATATCTTCAAATGCCGCCACAAACTGCTTTAAGCCGTCGTTTAGCAAGTCTTTATAAACCTTTTCCATATCTATGTCGGCTCTTTTTACCACGCCGAAAAATTTCTCTATACTGTCGTCGCTAACGGCGGTTTTAGGTTCGTTTTTACCAGCGATAAAGGCCTTGACAGTATCAAGCGGAGCCGTATTTACCGCATTTTGATACATTAGCTCTTTTACGTAATAATCCTTTGCCAGCTCATCGCCCTTTACGCCCGTGCTAGCAAACAGCGCGCGTGTCGTCGGCAAGTTTTTATTTTCTATGATTTTATAAATTTTAGTCGCGTTCATGATGCCGATTTGACCCGTCGGCAGCGAGTTCTCGCGCATCTTTTCATCTAGCAAGCGATCAAACCTACTAACAAAAACACTAATCACGCTTTTTGGTAGCGGAGTTAGCGGAAATTTTTTCTCATAAGCCTTCATACCTTCTTCAAAAGCATCCAAACACGCTATGGCTTGCTCAGGCGAGAAAATCAGCGTCGCGTTTACCGCGATACCGCGAGCGGTTAGAGCACTCATCGCTTCAAAGCCAGCTTTTGTCGCGGGGATTTTGATCATGACGTTTGGCATGCCGATTTCTGCGTGCAGTCTAGCGCCCTCATCCACCGTAGCTGCAGCGTTATCGCAAAAGCTAGGATCGACCTCGATGCTAACAAACCCGTCATCGCCGTTTGCGTAGTGCCTCAAAAGCTTGGTCGCGGCTATCTTGATATCTTGTACCGCGAGCGCCTCGTAAAGCGCCTTTGGATATTTTTTGCCCATTTGACCGATGACGTCTTTGTAGGAGTCCGACAAAAATGCGGCTTTAAAGATGGACGGGTTTGAGGTCACGCCGTTGATAGCGCCTATTTGAAGTAAATTTTCAAACTCGTCTTGCAAAAAGTCGCGCTCGATAAAGTCGCACCACAATGAAAAATTTATATCGTTATTAAACATTTTTCTCGCCTTTTTATATCAAATTTATGATCTCGCGCAAATCTTTTTTATCCACGCAACAAGTTGCCGCTTGCCTTAAAATTTGCTTCGCGCAAAACGCGATTTTTAAATTTGAATGCTCAAACATAGATAGGTCATTGGCGCCGTCGCCCACGCTCATAGTCTGCTCTTTTGAGATACCGAGCATTTTTTGCAAATTTACAAGCATCGCGCCCTTTGAAAAGCCAAACATCATCTCGCCGCCCACGAGTCCGGTTAGGATGCCGTCTTTGTAATGCAGGATATTTGCAAAGCTAGCGTCAAATTTGAGCTTCTCTTGCGCTCTATCTGTGCCCGAGTGAAATCCACCGCTAAAAACTACAACCTTGACGCCTTTGCTTTTTAGATGCGCTATTAGCTCGGCAGCTCCTGGGATGAGCGGCAAATTTGAGCAAATTTGATCTACTTTAGCGAGCTCAAGCCCCTTTAAAAGCGATACGCGGCGCGTCAAACTCTCAAAAAAATCTATCTCGCCCGCCATCGCTCTTGCCGTTATCTCGCTAACCTCGTCTCCAACGCCGTTTGCCTCGGCTAAAAAATCTATCGTCTCGCCGTCCATCAAGGTCGAATCAAAATCAAATACGCAAAGCTTTATCAAATTTGACCCTAGAAATCGCGTTTTAGCAACGCTTCGACTTTTAAAATCGTAAGGATATTGTTATCTCTTTTGCCGATACCGTAAATCATGCCTTTGTCTTTTAAAAGCGTTTCGGGCGGCGGATCGATCCTGTTTTGCTGTATTCTGATGGCTTCCGTTAATCTATCGATCACAAATCCCGCGACGTTATCGCCCTCTTTCATCACTATGTATCTCGTGCTTGGGCTCGGTTTTGCGGCGTTTAGAGAAAATTTTTTTCTCAAGTCGATTAGCGGGATGACGCTACCGCGCAGATTAAACACACCCAAAACATACTCCGGCACGCTAGGCACGCGAGTGTATTCGATCGGCTTAATGATCTCTTGGATATTTAAAATAGGTATCGCATACTCCTCGTCGCCTACGATGAAACCGACTAGTTGGACGATCTCCTCGCGCTCTTTTTCGCTCGGGTCTATCACCTGTCTTTTTTGTCTTTTTAGAACCTGATTTAGTTTGTCGTTCATGTTCTATCCTATTAGTTTGATATTTTTTCTAACTACGTTTTCAAGGTACTCGGACGAATACGGCTTGGTAATGTACTCGGTCATTCCTACCTCTACGCCTCTTAGCCTGTCGGTCTTTGACGTCCTTGAAGTTACGGCAATAAGCGGCAAATTTCTATATTTTGAGTACTTGCGAATTTCGCCCGCTAGCGTGTAGCCGTCCATCCTCGGCATCTCGATATCTATCAGCATCGCATCAAGCGCGTGTTCGCCCGATTTTACGATGGCTAGAGCCTCTACACCGTTAGTAGCCTCGATAATGGTTACGCCAAGAGGCGCGAGCGATTTTTGCATTATCGTTCTATCCATCTTAGAGTCGTCTACGATTAGCACCTTATAATCGCTCGGTTTTTCTTTGACGCTCTTTGAGGCCTCTATACTAGCTTTTATGTCTACTTTTATGTCTTTTGCCATCTCCATCATCATGCCCACGTCGATGATTAGCGTTACGCGGCCGTCGCCTCTTATTGTAGCGCCTGCGATTCCAGGGATGTTTTGGAGATAATCGCCCATTGATTTAATTACGATCTCTTCTTGTCCTACTAGACTATCTACGATGATGCCAAGCTTCGCCTCCGCTACGCCGATAACGACCACATAGGTCTGATCTCCGCCGTCAAAGACCTGCTTGACGCCGAAGATATCAGATAGCTTAACCAGCGAAAGCACCTCGTCGCGTAGTCTAAGCACGTTTTTGCCGTCGATAGTGTAGATCTCGTCTATCGGGACGCGTACGGTCTCTAAGACGCTGGCTCGGGGGATCGCTAAAAACTCCTCCTGCGCGCCTACTAAAAGCGACTGTATGATCGCTAGCGTGAGCGGAATTTTTAGCTTCATCGTCGTGCCCTTGCCCACTTCGCTTTCGATATCGATTATGCCGTTTAGCTTTTCGATATTGGTCTTTACGACGTCCATTCCCACGCCGCGGCCGCTTACGTTAGTTACCTTTGCCGCGGTTGAAAATCCCGGCTTAAATATAAGCCCAAAAGCCTCTTTATCGCTCATCGCATCGGCCTCGCGCTCGGTGATGATACCTTTTTCGACCGATCTAGCCTTTAGCATCTCGGCGTCTAGTCCCTTACCGTCGTCGGTGATCTCGACTACGATATGATTGCCTTCATTATAGGCTTTTAGCTGGATGGTGCCTTTTTCCGGTTTGCCCGCAGCTAGTCTGGTCGCGCCGTCTTCGATACCGTGGTCGCACGAGTTTCTTATCATATGAACGAGAGGATCGCCGATTTGCTCGACGATGGATTTATCCAGCTCCGTCTCTTCGCCAGTGATCTCAAGGTCGATTTGCTTATTTAGCTCGCGGCTTAGATCGCGGATCATGCGAGGGAATTTATTAAACACCTTCGCGATAGGCAGCATCCTCGTTTTCATAACGGCTAGCTGGATGTCGGTAGTTACCAGGCTTAGGCTAGATACGACTTGATTTAGCTCCTCGAGAAATTTCTCGCCCTCGTATCTCTCCTCAACGTCGTCGTAAATTTTAAGCAATCTGTTTTTGCCGAGCACCAGCTCGCCGATAAGGTTCATCAGGTGATCTAGGCGCTTAACCTCGACGCGTATAGTCTGCTCGTCCGTACTTCCTCCGCCTCCGGTCGCGGGAACTTTTTTCTCCTCTTTTTTATCGGCAGGCTTTGCGGGAGCGGGTTTTGGAGCCGGAGCCGAATTTGAAGGAGCGGCAGCTTGCGACGCGGCCGGTGCGGCAGGCTTTGGCGCTTCGCCTCCGGTTGCTTTTTGAGCGCGTCTTGCTTGGTCCTCGGCTTTTCTTATTTTTAATAACCTTTCTATCTCGGCCTCTACCTCGTCGTCGCTTAAATTTGACAAATTTTCATCGCTAACGGGTTCGGGTTCGGGCTCTTTTGGCGCCTCAGCGACCGGTTCAGGCTCTACGGGAGCCGGCTTGCAAGCAGCGGCGCTCGGGGCTTCGCCTTCAGATATCGCGGTTAGTCTTTTGCAGATATCTTCTATATCGATGCCCACATCCGTATCGTTACCGCTATCTCTGATGCCGTGCAGTAGTCCCTTCATCATATCCACGGACTCTAGCACCACGTCCATTATGTCCGGAGTTATTTTTAGCTCATCGCGGCGGGCTTTGTTTAGTACGTC
>CAUPYN010000132.1:0-5784 GCA_963515575.1 uncultured Campylobacter sp. | reverse complement strand
ATCTTTTTTAAACAGGCTTTTTAGCTTCTCTTTATCCGCTTCGTTTAAGCTTTCATAAAGATAAATGTAAGGCAGCGTCGTTTTGCCCTCTTTAAAGTCGCTAAAATTTGGCTTTCCAAGCGTCGCGGCATCTTGCGTGACGTCTAGGATGTCGTCTACGATCTGAAAAGCTAGACCTAAATTTTTACCGTAAATTTTAAAATTACGCGCATCAAGTCCCGCTAACATCGCTCCGACCGCGGCGGCTGCCTCGATCAAAACGGCGGTTTTGTAGTAGATCATCGTTTCGTACGCGGATTTATCTTCGTTAAATTTAGCCGATAAATCCACGTCCATCATCTCGCCCACGCTTAGCTTGCTAACCGCGCCCGATATCTCGCCCGCGATCTCGTGCGGGAATTTAGATAGCTCGTAAAAGCCCTTCGAGTAGAGGATATCGCCCAGCATCACGGCGTTTTTAGCGCCGAAGCTCGCGTTTATACTAGGACTTCCGCGCCTGGTGCCCGCATCATCTATCACGTCGTCGTGAAGCAAGCTAGCTAGGTGAATAAGCTCGGTAATCGCGCAAATTTTAAAACTCTGCTCGCTTTCGCCCGCTATTTTTAAAAGCAGCTTGGAGCGCAGCTTTTTGCCCGAATTTATCCGAGCAAACATCGCATTTGCAGGCTCGTATCCAAGCTCCGCGATAAAATTTTTCATTATCAGGTCGATTTTTTCCATTTATGCTCACTTAAATTTTGCTTTTATCTTGCGTTTTGCGCGCTATTTTGAGCGCCGCTTTGCTTTCTTGGCGGGTCCAAAAACTCCACGTCTACGCGCTGTTCGTCGTCGTTTATCAGCACGCGAAATTTCGCAACGCCTTGCTTAAAATCCTCAAAAACCAGATAGAGTGCGACGCGGTCGCTAGGCGGATATTTGAGGTCCGGTATCAAAGTCTGCTTATAGGTCTCAAGGCCGCGTCTTAGCGACATAACAAGCTGGCGAGGATAGTTTCGGTAGCGCGAATGCACGATAATGTTCGTATTATCAAAAAGCGTCCAACGAAAATCAAAGCTCTCGCGCTCTTCAGTGCCCTTTTTGGTTACGAAAACCCGCGCCCACTCATCTTTTTTAAGCTCAAAAAGGTGCTCTTCCTCGAAATTTACCGCACCGAAAGCCAGCGATAAAAACAACGAAAATATAACGGCCATTTTACTCATTTTGACTTAAAATATCCCCACTAAGCCCGATATAAATGTCGTTTAGACGCTCGTTTATAAGCGTCTGATTTTGAGAGATGAACGAATTTTGCGCCGTTTCGTCAAAGCCGTTTTTTTCGCAAAATTCGCTCATCGCGATAAATTTTTCAAAGGTCTTTTCAAGCTCGTTTTCGACTAAATTTTTGTTCGCGTTAAATAAAATATCAAAAAATTTTTCTCTAGGACTTTGAGAAAATATATCATAATCCATAAATTTAAAACCTTTCTTCAAACTTAAAATACGCATTATTTCTCGTAAAATAATGCACTAAATTTTTATAACTTCTCGATATATAGGGCGGCTTGCGCCACCGTAAAGACATTGTCGCAGCTTGGGCTTTTGCTACCAAAACCCCAACAAACGTTTAGATATTTCATATCCGCATTGCGCGCGGCAAGCTCGTCTTTTTTACTATCTCCGACGAATATCGCTTTATCAAATTCGCCTGATTTTAATATCAAATTTAGCATAGCAGGATCTGGTTTTTGAGGCACGTTTTCATCCGCTCCGACGATGAGATCAAAAAATTTAAATATCCCGCTTCTTTGTAAAATTTCATCCAAAGTATATCGCGGCGCATTGCTAGCTAGAGCGACGAAATGCCCGGCCTCTTTTAGCCCGGCTAACAGTCCATCGACGCCCTCGTATGCCGCGGCGTATTCGCGGTAGTTTTTCTTAAATTTAGCTTCAAAGTTATCCCGCAGTTTCATATCAGGCTTATCTATGCCGTAAAAATCAAGCCCCAAATTTCGCCCCGGCTCGTTTATGGCCTTTACGATAAACTCCGCGGCTAGATCGCCATGAAGCCCTAGCTCGCGCCGTACCTCGTTTACCGTCTCGCAGATGGCTTTTGCGCTATCTATGAGCGTGCCGTCCATATCAAATATCACGCATTTCACTCTTCGTCCTTATAGTTTTTTTTGTGTTTTTCTTTTTTGTAGGTTTTTTGGTTTTTTAGCTTTTCTAGCGCGTTGGCAAAGGCTATAAGCTGGCATCGCGGCATCTGATTTATCACTAAATTTGCGAAATTTTCTAAAGATTTCGCATACGGACTATCTAAAAATACCGGTTCTATTTTTCGCAAAATTTCGGCGTTTTTAGCCGCTCTAGCGCGAAACTGAGCGTCGTCGAAATCCTCGCGCTTTAGACCGCTAATCGCGGATTTTACAAACTTTTCTAGACCGCGCAGGTATTTTACGCGCTTAAATTTATCGTTTTGTTCAGCCATTTTTTCCTTTCAAAAGCCCAATTATACCAATTTAAACTTTTAGCGGTTATAATGCGCGCAAATTTTACAAGGAGAGACACATGCAAAAAGAGACGATCGCTACGCACTACGGCTACGACACCAAGGCTGGCCCTGGCGCCATGGCGGTGCCGATTTACCAGACTACGGCTTATGATTTCGGTAGCGCCGAGGCGGCTGCGGCGAGGTTCGCGCTAGAAGATCCCGGCCACATTTACACGAGGCTGGGAAACCCCACTACG
Source organism: uncultured Campylobacter sp. (assembly GCA_963515575.1). GTDB lineage: Bacteria > Campylobacterota > Campylobacteria > Campylobacterales > Campylobacteraceae > Campylobacter_A. Next base: position 3,057 of record CAUPYN010000132.1, on the reverse strand, counting down.
GACGTGCTAGAGAGCCGTATAGCCGCGCTCGAGGAGGGCTCGGCCTCTATCGTGACGGCTAGCGGTCAGTCGGCGATCTTTTACTCGATCGCGAATTTAGCCGCAGTCGGCGACAACATCGTCGTGGCAAAGAAAATTTACGGCGGCACGATGGTTCTTTTTATACATACGCTTAAGCGTTTCGGTATCGAGGCGCGGGTGTTTGACAGCGACACGGCGGACGATCTTGAAAATTTGATAGACGACAAAACCCGTGCGATATTTTTCGAGACGCTATCAAATCCGCAAATCGCAATCCCGAATTTTAAAAAAATCGTCGAGATCGCGGACAAGCACGGCGTCGTAACGATCGCAGATAATACCGTGCCTACGCCGATCATTTTCCAGCCCCTAAATCACGGCATCGACGTCGTCGTGCATAGCGCGAGCAAATATATCTGCGGCCAGGGACTAAGCCTAGCGGGCGCGGTCGTAGCTAGCAAAAATTTAAACGCCAAACTAGTCGGCAACGCCAGATACGCGCACTTTAACGTGCCAGACGAGAGCTATCACGGGCTAGTTTACGCTCAGATGGCTGACAAATTCGACATCTACACGCTACGCATGAGGGTGGCTTTGGTGCGCGATATAGGTGCTACGATCTCGCCTTTTAACTCATGGCAGCTCATCCAGGGGCTTGAGACATTAAGCGTTCGTATCGAGAGACACTCGCAAAATGCACGCAAAATAGCAGAGTTTTTAAACTCGCACAAATACGTAAAACGCGTAACCTATCCGACGCTAAAAAGTGATCCGGAGCACGAAAAGGCGCAAAAATACTTTGCTGGCGGCATGGCTAGCGGGCTAATGTGCTTTGAAACCGATAGCTATGAACGCGCCGTAAAGATGCTCGGAAAGGTTAAGCTCTTTAAAATCGTCGTAAATATCGGCGACTCAAAGTCGCTCATCACGCATCCGGCCTCCACTACGCATCAGCAGCTCTCGAGCGAAGAGCTAATAAAGGCAGGCATAACAAAGGAGCTAATCAGAATCAGCGTCGGCCTAGAAAACGCAGACGACCTCATCGCAGATCTTGCGCAGGCTTTGGAGTAAAAGAGGGTTAAATTTGAAATATTATTTCCTAAGGAAATCAAATGAAAAAAACATTTTTGTTATTTATTTTGTGCTTAAGTTTTAGCCAAATCCTCTATGCAAATCCAAAAATTTTAAACGATAATTTTTTTAAGACACCTCGAATAGAGCTCGCGACTGCATTAAGCAAGTGCGATGCATTATATGCATACAAGAGTTGCGACAAAATTTATACAAAAGAAATTTCACAGCTGATAAAAGAATGCAATGAGGGCGACGGAAAGTATAGTGCTTGTCAAAAATTATTAAAAATATCGGATACAAGTTGTTATCAGCAAGATGGGATGGAAAATTTCTTAGCATGTAATTTATCTGGAAATATTTTGATAAAAACGAATAAATTTTCTATGGGCTTAGAGCGACTAGCAAGGGCCTGTAATGAAGGAAAAATAGGAGAGTCGTGCCTAGATTACGCAATGGCATTGCTATATTACTCCTTAGATGTAGATGAGGTAGTAAGATATATGACAGCAGCACGTAATTTAGCAGTTGATAAAGAAATTTTAGACAGTATGCTTAAAAAATTGAATGAGTGCAAAGCAGACAAGGAATGCAACCCAGCTAGGATAAATTTTTTACCATAAAAAAGAAGGATTATAGATGAAAAAAATTTTTTTATTGCCAATCTTATGTTTATATTTTAGCCAAATATTACTTGCAGAACAAGATATTAAACTTCAAATTTTTAATGATAATTTTTTAAGATTATCTACTAAAGAAATAAAAAAAATTGCAGGTTATTGTTATCCAATTTACTCATACGAAGGCTGTGATAAAATTTATACGAAAGAAATTGTAAAATCAATCAAAGAATGTGATATGGGTAAAATTGCAGAAGCTTGCCTATTTAGTGCAATAACATATCAAAAATACTTTCTTGATATAGATGAAGTAATAAAATACACAACAAAAACACGTGATTTAGCGCATAATAAAGAATTTTTTGATAAAGTGCTAGAAAAATTTGAAAAATGCAAAATCGACAAAGAATGTAATCCTGCAAAAATAGAATTTAGTTCAAGATAAGCTAAGCTGATTTTTAGCCGCGACTTCGACTTGCTACTTATAAGACCTCTTATCATCTTTAGTAAAATATGATAGAAAGTTTTTGTGTCTTTGCTGTTATTATATCTAAACTCTACTTCACTACGTTTGTGTGAGCTTAAGTTAAATAGAGTCCTTTATTTTTATATTTAACGCCTTTATCTTTATTTTTATTAAGTCCTTTTTTATTTCTTATTCTATGAAACGCGCTTGAAAATGTAGATAAAGTCAAATCCTTAAATTTCATTTCTGTTTCCTTTCTTTAAAATTTACGCAAACGACCGATCGCCGCACCAAAGTAGAAAATAAACCCCGCCATCCTTTTTGCTTTATATTCGTAAATTTGCGCCAAATTTCTCTGCTCGCCGCAAGATCAAATTTAACGCTAACGGCAGTAAATTTAAACCGACGCTACGGCAAAATTTACGCCGTAAACGTCTTTAATGTTTCGTTGTATTTGTTTTCGTCCTCGCACTGAATCAGTAGCAAGTCGCCCTCCTCAAACACCGATGAGCCCGTCGGTTTGATGTATTCGCCCTTGCGCTTGATGAGCAGTACCAAAAAGTCGCTAGGAAGCTCGAGCTCGGCTAGGTTTTTGCCCACGACTTCGGAGTCAAAGCGTATGGTGTGCTGGCGCAAAGTGTGGTAAAAGATCGGTAAATTCGACATCTCGACCTCTTTTGGCACGGCTTCTTCTTTGACGCCGCATTTTTGCGCGACCTTTTCTAGCGTCATGCCCTGGATAATGATCGAGACGAATACTACGAAAAATATCGTGTTAAAGATTAGCTCCGAATTCGGTAAATTTGCCCCAAACGGATAGGTCGCAAGTACGATAGGAACGACGCCGCGAAGTCCGACCCACGAGATAAATATCTTTTC
>CAUPYN010000131.1:0-5796 GCA_963515575.1 uncultured Campylobacter sp. | reverse complement strand
CTAAAAATAGAGCTTTTAATGAACATAATCTCGCCCAAATAATACGGCGAAATTTTAGATCATTTTATCTTTAAGCCGCAAGGATGGGATTATATCGATCCAAATAAGGAAGTGAGCGCCAACGCCAAGGCGATCGAGTGCGGGTTTAAAACGCGCATTGAAGTTTTGAGAGAAAAAGGGATCGAATACGACACCTACCTCGACGAGCTGGAAAAGGAGAAGCAAATCGTGCAAAAACTGCAAGAAATAGAAAAAATCAAGAAAGGAAATAGCGGCCGTGAATGAGAATATTTTAAAAGACGCGCGCAATTTTAGCGTAAATTTAGGCAAAAATGCGGCGTTTGACGACGAAGCAAAAACAATTAGCTTTATTGCGCTCTCAAAAAACAATCTGCATAAAAGAGTTAGTTTTTGGGGCGACGAATATTATCTGAGTGTAGACACTAGCGGGGTTAAATTTAACGCTAAAACGCTTTATTTGGATCATGATCCGACGTTTGCTAATGCAATCGGCTCGATAATCGAGACTAAATTTGAAAACGGAGATTTTAAAGCCAAGGTTAAATTTAGCGATGAGGTAGCTAGCTCAAAAGAAGCTTACGCGAAATACAAAGCCGGGCTTAGCGACAGCGTGAGCGTTGGATTTGGAAACTACAAGGTAAAAGAGATGAACAAAATAGAAGGAGTGGAGCATTACCAAATTTACGAGGGCGAGATCGTCGAGCTCTCAGCCGTTTGGCAAGGAGCTGATCCTAACGCAAAAATATCAAAATTTAATCAACCAAAAGGAGAAAAAATGCCAATGAACGAACAAGCAGCGCCGCAAGAGAGCGCAAAACTAGCTGCAACGCCAAGCGCCGGCGAGCTTGCCAAACTAAACGAGCAAGTAAGATCAAGCGAAGAGACTAGAGCAAACATTATCGAGCTAGCTCACATTTTAGGGCGCGAAAAAGAGGCGCTCGCTGCGATAAGCGCAGGCAAGAGCTACGCTGAATTTAGCAAAGAAATGGCCGAGCTAAATGCTAAAAGCGAGATAAAAACCGTAAATATCCTCTCAAAAAGAGATAATAGCACGTGCTTTAGCCTCGCAAACGTCATCAAATCGGCCGTAGATAGAAACGTCGATTTGTCGCGCGAGATGGAATACAGAGGCAAAGAGATCGGGCGTTTTGCACTGCCGGACGAGTTTATAGCAAATTTCGCCGACGGAGTAACAAGCACGACGACGGCAGCCGACGCCGTAAATAGAGAATACCGCGGAGATTTGCTTATCGAGCAACTAAAGCAAGACAGCAAACTGCTAAATTTTTGCACATGGCTACCGAACCTAAGCGCAAATTTGACTATCCCGCGCGATACGTCTAGCATTACCGCGGACTTCGTAGAGGAAGGCAAAAGACGCGACGCTGAAAAGATGACGTTTGACAACATCTCGCTAAGCCCTCACACCCTAAACGCAAATATCGTCATCACTAGAACGATGCTAAATATGAACGCGTTTGAGCTTGAGAGCTTTGCATTTAGGAAACTAAAAGACGCGATCCGCAAAAAGATAGAGCAAACGCTGCTTTACGGCAACGGAGTCGTAAAAGGACTATTTGCTACAAGCGGAGTGCCGACCGTCACCGGATATATGACCGCGCCTACTTTGGAGCTTACCTTGGCCTTTGGCGACAAGCTAGATGCGGCCGGGCTTGATACCGAGCACTCTAAGTTTTTTATAAACGGCACGGACATCAGCAAGCTACGAAGCACAAAGCGCGGCAACAGCACCGAGCGCATGCTAATCGACGTCGGAGACAATGACCTTCAAGGATACGCCTACTACAAAAACAACAACCTAAAAGCCGGCGACGTGATCTTTGGAAACTTTGAGGATATTTGGATCGGAGCGTTTGGACCGCTTGAAATCCTGCCGCTAATGCAAGAGGGCGGAAACGTCTTGCTCCAGGCATTTTACGACATCGATGCAAAGCTAGCGCGCGAGAAGAGCTTTGCCATCTCAAAAACATCTGTTTAAATTTAGCGTAAAGGCGAGCCCAGTCTCGCCTACGAAGTAAAAAAGAAAGGTAAAAAATGAGCAAATATATAGTTTTATACGCCACGTTAATCGGCGTTGATTTTTGCGAAGAGGGCGACATTATCGAGCTACCGGATGGAACGGATAGAAATTTTATCGCACGCATGCAAACTATCGGAGCGATCGCGCCTTACGACGGTAAAAACGATGCGGCAACAAGCAAAAAAGACGAGAAAAAAGATGCTAAAGATGATAAGAAATTATCAGCTGACAAAGGCAAGGATACTAAAAAAGACGACAAAAAACCGCCCGAGGACGACAAGGGCGCTAATACCAAAGGTTTTGACGAAAACGGCAATATAAATGATTGATCTAGATATGGTGAGAAACGACGTCAAGGGCATCTTAAATCAAAGCTTTAGCATAAATTTGAAATGCACGAGAACGGATAAGCTCATCAAATGCCATTTTAACGCAAACTCTAAGGTGATTTACGAAAACGGGGCGGTAGGCACGGAAATAACCGCCCTTATCACCCTTGAAGACGCGAAAAATCTAAGATTGAAAGACGAGATCGAGATACTAGGTACTAGATACGAGATCACTAAAAGCGTGATTGAAAGTCAAGTGCTAAAAAGACTATTTTTGAGAGAAATTTGATGTCAAAAAAATATTTTATAGAAGAGCTACAAGTTCCAACGCAGGGCAACACACCCCCGCCGACTCAAAACGTCCGGGCGCAAATCGTAGACGCGCTAAAGAAGCACCTGGAGAGCTTAAATTTTAGCGTTGAGGTTTTTGAAATTTACGTATTCGATAAAGACAACCTGCCGCTAATCATCATAAAAGACACCGATGATGCGGTGGAGGCAGTAAGCTTTGAGCGGATCAAGCACGAGCTAAGCGTGAGTATAAATTTGATCGATTCATCATATAGCAAAAATGACGAGCTGCTATTAAAAGTGCTGGATAAGCTAAAAAGCTTTGAGGGCAAATTTAACTTTATGGAACTTAACGCCGTAAATCGCTCAAATATCGAGGTTTTGGATAAGGATTACGTTATGACAGAGCTAAGGCTAAAAATCGTTTATCATACGCAGCTTTGGAGCGTTTGAAATGCAATTTATCGGCACGATCTGCGAAGTAAGCGAAAATAAAAGCCTGGTAAGGGTCGAATACTTAGGCACGAAAACAAAGCTCATCCCATACGTTCAAAGCGCAAACTCATTTAAACGCACGTTTTCGCCGCCGCGAGTCGGAGAGCAGGCGATAGTCCATCAGCTAAGAGACGGCGGGCTTAAATACGCCGTGGGCGCGATCTTTAATCAAGCTTGCCGCGAACCCGATGGAGTCTCTCAAACAAAAGAAATAACGCAATATGAAGACGGCACTATAATCAGCTACGACACGGCAAACTCAACTCTTGAAATTTTATCTCCAAAACTCATCAATATAATCGCCGATCGCATTACAATAAAGGCCGACGTGACATTAAACGGAAATTTGAACGTTAAAGGCAACATTCACGCTACCGGAACGATCATCGACGACGGCGGAAATACTCCGCACCACTCGCACTAAAATCCCCTTGTATAAAAGAAAACAATATTTTTATATTATGTCCTCGTTAAAGCCGCGAGGCGGCGTTTTGTCCTTTTCGCCGCCTTATTTTTCTAGGATAAACGATGTATCAAATAAACGAAATTGAGAATATTAGGCGTATTTGTAAAACTTCAAAACTCACAAAAACCCTGCGCCCGACTTTTGGGCTGGATAGGTATATCGACAAAAAGATGACGCTAAGCGAGCTTTTGGCGTTAAAACGCGATCTAAAATCTCAAATTCTAACCTTCGAGCCTCGCGCGGAAAATCTTAAAATCGAACTCACGCCGCGAGCGGATAATACTCTAGACGTCAAAATAGGATACACGAGAAAGGGCGAATTTAATGAAAATGAAGTGAGGCTAAGCCTATGAAACCTTTAAGAGTGCCGCAATTTATCAAGCCTTTAGATATAGAAAAAGAGCGCGCAAGCATAATCGAGGAGTTTAAGAAAAAGAGCGGCAAGCTTGATTATATCCCGCTAATCGGCGACGACTATATAACGCTCATCGACATATTTTTATATCGGCTCAATAACTTTTTTGAGCTGATTAACGTCAAGGTAGCAAATAACTATCTAAATTTTAGCACCGGCGAGTATCTCGACGAGCTAGTGGCGCTAATCGGCATAAAACGAAACGAGGAAGTAAGGCCGATCGCCGAGCTTGAAATAAGCGTAAATTCGGCTACTTTTCTACCCAAAGGCAGCAAATTTACCGACGGAAAGGGGCATTTTGCATTTTTGCTCGAGGATGCAAATATCGCAGACGAGGCGACGGTTAAGATCGAAGCGGGCGGGTATTTTAAAGAAAATTACGAAACTACGACGCTGGAGATCCCGAATATCTACATCAAAACAATCAAAATGACAAAACCATTTAGCGGATTTAAAGCGCGCGAAAACGACGACGAACTAAGAAATAGATTTTTACTCGCAATGCATCGCTTTAGCACCGCGGGAAGCCAAAAAAGCTATCTTTTTTATATTTTAAGCATCGAAGGCATCACGAAAGCAAACGTTTATCGGCTAAGTCCTGGTGTAGTGCAAATCGTGTATTTTTCAAAATACGAGAAAAACATCGCCGAAGCGAAAATAACCGAAGCGCTAAAGGATAGAGTACCTCTTACCGACAATATCCTAATGAAAGAGGCGACGCAGATCAAATTTGACCTCATTATCGAAGTCAGGCTAAAGCAAGATTATATGTTTGCCGAGGTGCTCAAAAATGCCGACGAGAAACTGCGGGATTATTTTGCGAACCTAGACATCGGATTTACGCCGCATTTTTCGCAGCTCATCGAGATAGCGTTTGACGAAAATACTCACGCGGTAGAGATCAAAACGCCGATCCCAAACTCAGACCGAGATAGTCTCATAGTCCTAAATAGCTTGCAAATTTTGAAGGCGGATTGATGATCGATTTAAGAACTTACGACGATACTTTATTTCGAGTCGATGAGGTTTTGGGCGAAAAAATGCGCGAATGGCTTAAATTCGATAAGCGCTTTTTTTACGAGCAAGACGATTTTAACCGCGCTTTTTTGGCGCAGACTTTTGATGTCGAGCCGGCATCTCAGAGCCTAGAGGAAACAAAGAAGCTCCTAGACGAGCCGTTAAAAACCTATTTTTTTGAGGGAACGTTTTTTACTCTTCAAAAGGCGCTAAAGTCATTTTATGGGGACTCCACGTTAAAGCAGTGGTTTAGCTACGGCGGCGAGCCTTATCATTTTAAGGTCGAAATAGATCTCAAAGATGATAGCACTGACGAGACGAGATATAAAAAACTCGATACGCTCATAGAACAATACAAAAACGTCCGCAGCGTTTTTAAAGGGTTTAATCTTATTAGAAATACAAAAAGCGAAGTTTTTATAGGCGCTAACGAAACGGACAAAGAGAGGCTAGAGTTATTCCCGTCTCAGATCCCAAGCTTACTATTAAATGCACCGCTAAGCACGAGCGCGGCTTATGCTCAAAGCGAGCAAGTTAGCGTTTATCCCTATAAAGTTAGAGATATTAGCTTAAATTTAGAGCGTTTTGCAGCGATAGTTTGCGAATTTATCGAGGACGTAAATTTGCCGCCGATGCAAAGCGAGAACTTAAACACGAGATCAACCGCCGCAAGATTTAGCGGCGGCGCGGTAACGATAGATGAGATAATCAAAATTTAGAC
>CAUPYN010000130.1:0-5836 GCA_963515575.1 uncultured Campylobacter sp. | reverse complement strand
AGCCAAAAATTTAAGCCCAAAAAAGGCTTAAATTTAGATCGCTTTCAGCAAGATTTTAGTTAGTTTTTTGCTAAACGCCGACGGATCGTCGATCGCGACGCCTTCGTTTAGCTTAGCCATATCTAAAAGTAGCTCTGCCGCGTCATAGATCATCGCTTCGTTTTGAGAGAGTTTTTCAAAGAGCTCGTGCTTTGGATTAATCTCTAGTATCGGTAAAATTTTACCCGCGCTATGCCCCATCTGCTTTAGCATCATCTGCGTAGCGTAGTCGGGATCGTTTTTGTCATAAACGATGACGGCGGCGCTTTCGCTTAGGCGCGAGCTTAGCTTCACGTCCTTGACCTCGTCTTTTAGTATCTCTTTCATCTTGGCTAGTAGCGCGGCGAATTTACCCTCGTCGGCTTCGTCTTTTTCAGGCTTGATCTCGGCGTCGATATCGGTGTGATTTACCGCTTTTATCGGTGTTTTGTCGTAGTCTTGCACCATCGGCATGACGATAGAGTCTATCTCCTCGTCCATTATGAGTACTTCTATCCCTTCAGCCTTAAAGCTCTCTAAAAGCGGCGAATTTCTTAGCATTGTTTCGTTGTTTCCGCTGATATAGTAGATTGATTTTTGACCTTCTTTCATCGCGTCTTTGTACTCTTTTAGGCTGACTAGCCCCTCGCGTTTGCTTGATTTAAAGAGACAAAGGTCTAAAATTTGCTCCTTTTCGCTGCTAAATCCGTAAAGTCCTTCTTTGATAACCTTGCCGAATATTTTATAAAATTTGACGTACTTTTCCCTGTCTTTTTCTTTTAGCTTGGCTAGTTCGCCCAGGATTTTCTTGACGCTTTGCTCCCTTACACTGCGCATTATGCTATTTTCTTGCAGGATCTCGCGGCTGACGTTTAGCGGCAGGTCCTCAACGTCGATGATACCGCGGATAAATCTAAGATAAGGCGGCAGCATCTCTTTGGCGTCGTCACTGATAAATACGCTTTTGACGTAGAGTTTTACGCCGCTTTGATAATCCACGCGAAATAGATCAAACGGCTCTGACGCTGGCACGAAAAATAGGGTAGTGTACTCGATCTTGCCCTCGGCTTTTGTATGTACGCATAACAGCGGATCCTCGCTATCGTGCGAAATTTGCTTGTAAAAGTCATTATAGTCGGCCTCTTTTAGCGCGCTTTTGCTCATTTTCCAAAGCGCCGAGGCCTTATTTATCTGCACGTTTTTGATCTCGTATGAGCCCTCTTTTTCGCCCTCTTTAGGCGTTACGTACTCTTCTTTATCCGCAAATATCGGATACGGGATGTGGTTGGAGTATTTTTTGACGATGTTTTCTATGCGGTAGGACTCGGCAAACTCGTCATCTTTTAGATAAAGCGTGATCGAGGTGCCGTGGCTATCTTTTTGCGCGGATGAGATTTCGTAGGTTTTGGCATCCGAGCTCCACATAAAGGCCTCTTCGCCAAGCGCTTTTTTACTCACGACTTCGATTTTATCCGCAACCATAAATGCCGAATAAAACCCGACGCCAAACTGTCCGATGAGCGCGCTATCTTTTTTAGCTTGACCGCTTAGTTTATCCAAAAAGCCTTTTGTACCGCTTCTAGCGATGGTGCCGAGGTTGTTTATCAGCTCGTTTTTGTCCATGCCGATGCCGTTATCGCTGATCGTTAGCGTCTTTTTGTCCTTATCTATTTTGATATCAATTCGCGGGGAGTAGCTTAGGCTTTTGTATGCGTCGTCCGTGAGGCAGAGGTAGTTTAACTTATCCAGCGCGTCGCTTGCGTTTGAGATGAGCTCGCGCAAAAATATCTCTTTGTTTGAGTAAAGCGAGTGTATCATCAAATTTAACAGCTCGTTCACCTCGGTTTGAAATTCAAATTTTTCGCTCATTTTTCGTCCTTTGTTTAAAATTTTTGGCAGATTATAGCACAAAGTGCTAAGAATATCTTTAAACTTGATATGATTACTATCAACTTATCTAAATCATTGTCCTAAATCTAGTTATAAAGATGGCGTAAATACGAAAGTTAAATTCAAATTTGGAACGATAGTTGCTAAATCGCTTACGAATAGACAAAACGGCTTTACCGTCGTAAGCACTTACGATGATTTTTTCGGGTAGCAAATGCGGTAAAATAAGACGGATTTGGATGCGCGAGGCTGAAATTTACGTAAGCTAGGCGCGCGACTTGCCGAGCTAAATTTAGCAAGCCTATCCAAAGACGTTTGCAAAACAAACAGACTAATAAGGAAGAGTAAATGAACAACGGCTACTATCAAGCAACCGGCGCCATGGTAACGCAGTTTAACCGCCTGGACGTCATCGCAAACAACCTTGCTAATATAAACACTATCGGTTTTAAACGCGACGACGTTGTAGTCGGGGATTTTGAGAGGATTTTTAAAGAGTACCGCGACGAGCTACCGATAGAAAATCACACCAAAGATGCGGCGAAATTTCTAAACAGAACTATCGACAGGGTGCCGCAAATTTCGGAGCAATACGTGGATTTTAGTCAGGGCGGGCTTAAATTTTCAAACAATGACCTTGACTTTGCGATGAAGCGAGAGGATCTGTTTTTCCTAGTCGAGGTAAAGCCCGGCGACGTGCGACTAACCAAAAACGGCTCGTTTAATCTCGACGAGGACGGATTTTTGGTAACAAAAGAGGGCTATAAAGTGCTGCCGAGCGATTATTTTACGAATAATTTTCAAGGTATCCAAATCCCGCAGGGCGAGCGCTTTTCCGCTGATAAAAACGGCAATCTCTACTCAAACGAGGAGTCGCTAGCTAGGCTTTATATCGCGCAGCCAAAAGAGATACGAAATCTAACCAAAGAGGGCGATAATCTCTATGTTTTGCCGAATTTAAAGGAGCTTGAAGACGTGGGCGGCGAGATAGACGCGGTCGCATGGAAATACACGCAAATATCTAACGTAAACGCCGTGACCGAGATGGTCGGACTCATCGAGACTCAGCGCTTCGTCGAGATGTATCAAAAGGTGATGACGTCGCATATGGACGATCTAAATCAGGAGGCCATAAGTAAGCTTGCTAACACGAAAGTCTAAATTTAGCGTTATCTCTTTGACGTATTTGCGAGAGATTTAATTTTTACTTGCGGCGACAGGCTACGTGCCTAGTATTGCTAGTAAAAATTTGCACAACTCGCAAATCCGCTCAAAGATATTTCCGCTAAGATTTTTAAATTTTAATAAACATAAATCGCTATACATTAAAACCCTGCCGCTAATATAAATTCAAAATACTTCCGCCAAAATATTTTCAAATTTTCCCAAATTTGCAAAATTTGGAACGCCTTTTGCTAAATACCTAAGAAATGCGAGAAATCGCGCCGAATTTGTAAATTTTAGACGTTCGCCAGGCATAAAAACAGTCGGCGACGGTTTTACGCAAAAGCGTAAAATTTAAGACTACAAATTTGGAATATATTTTGCAATGGTAAAAGGCGATGAGCTGCTTATTAGATACATAAAGATAAGCGGCAGTAGCTTGAGATGGAGACTAGGCGGTTTTTTGCGAGGCGAGGGCGCGTATATGCGATACGTAACCGAAGTCGAGGAAAAAACCAACGAAGTATACGCTCAAGATACAACGCGCTAAGAAAGGAAAACACGAAAATGATGAGGTCTATTTATTCTGCCGCCACCGGCATGATCGCCCAACAAACCCAGATCGACGTTACGTCGCACAACATCGCAAACGTAAACACTATCGGCTACAAGAAAAACCGCGCCGAATTTGCCGATCTGATGTATCAGGTCATGGAATATGCCGGTACTGCAACCAGCGCCACGACAAAAAGTCCTACGGGTATCGAGGTTGGTCTAGGCGCGCGTCCGACGGCGATAACGAAGATATTTTCGCAAGGTTATTTTAAAGAAACTAGCAACAACCTTGATATGGTTATCGCTGGCAACGGCTTTTTCCAGGTACAGCTTCCGGACGGTACGACGGCGTATACTAGAAACGGCGCCTTTAAGCTAGATAGCGAAGGCACGATCGTAAACTCCGACGGCTACGTGCTCCAGCCTCAGATGACTATTCCGGCCGACGCCACGCAGGTTTCAGTCGGCACCGACGGCACCGTCTCAGTGCTCCAGCCTGGCAACACCGAGATGACGCAGGTGGGCCGCATCGAGCTAGCAAATTTTATCAACCCCGCAGGCCTGCACTCTATGGGCGACAACCTATATCTGCCGACGGGCTCTAGCGGCGAGGTCGTAGTCGGTACGGCGGGTCTTGACGGTCTGGGTACGATCAGACAGGGGTTTGTCGAGATGAGTAACGTACAGCTGGTTGAGGAGATGACCGACCTCATCACTGGTCAGCGCGCGTACGAGGCCAACTCAAAGGCGATCACGACGAGCGACGATATGCTCTCTATAGTAAATAGCCTAAAGAGATAGCCTAAAGTAGGCTAAATTTGACGTCGCCCAGTCTTTCAAATTTGCAAATTTAAGACTAGGCGGCTTTTTAAATTTGCGGTGCAAAACGGCTAAATTTAGCTCAAATTTAGCCGTTTTGCAGCGGTGCTTGCTCGCAGCCATTGTTTATTTTATGATTTTTGGTTATGGTAATCAAGCATTTAAATCTAAGCTAAACATCAAGCACGGACGGCTTAAATTTGATCATTTGGCGATTATGCTAAAAATCTGCTTATTGTCAGCCGATCCTTCAAATTTTACTCGAATTCCCGGTCTTTATCCTAAATTTTTAAATTTTTAGCTATCATCGCGCTTTTATTAAGGAAAATTTTTGCATTTTAGTTACGTTTTTAAGCTTAGCGTTCCGATATTTATGGGCTATTTTCCCCTCGGCGTCGCCTTTGGGATACTGGCTAAAAGCATGGGCGTTAGCGCGTTTATCGCCATCGCTCTTAGCACGCTAGCTTACGGCGGCGCGGCGCAGTTTATGATGCTCTCGCTTTTTAGCGCGGGCACGGGGCTTTTAGAGGTTTTTATCGTCTCGTATCTGGTAAATTTACGCCATACTTTTTATGGACTCGCGCTTTTAAAAGAGTACAAAGATCTCAAATTTCGCCTTTTAAATATCGCGACTCTCACGGACGAAACCTTTGCGATATTTAAGGCGCTTAAGATCTTGGACGCGGCGGAGCGCAGCTATGTTTTTACGCGCTTAAATTTGGTCTCGTGGTTTTACTGGGCGGCGGGAACGGCGGTCGGATGCCTAGCCGGCGGGCTGATAAAGGTCGATACGAGCGGGCTTGAGTTTAGCTTAACCGCGCTTTTTATCGTGATCGTAATGGAGATGTTTAAAAACGATAAGAACTATAAGGTGCTAGGCGCGGCGTGCCTGTTTGGAGTCGCCGGCGTAGCGCTAATGCCTGCCAAAGCGATGCTGGTAGGCTCGATGGCGCTTTGCTTTATTTTTATTTTAGTTTTTAAGGATAAGCTTTGATAAGCGTGAGTTCTAGCGAGTGGGCGATATTTACGGCCGTTTTGCTAAGCGCGTTTGCGACCTTTTTGACGCGAGCCGCGCCGTTTTACATCATCAAAAACTATAAGCCTCGTCCGTGGCTAACGGCCGTGGAGCGACACATGGGGCTGATGATAATGGTTATCTTGGTGTGCTACGGACTAAGAGGTGTCAAATTTGACGTTTATCCGTACGGACTAAACGAAGCTCTAGCCGTTTTTAGCGCGGTTTTGATTCATCTAAAATTTAAAAATACCCTGCTTAGTATCGCGGCTTCGACGGGTATTTATATGGCGCTAATCAGGCTTACAGCTTAAACGGAGGTTTTATGAAAAGAGTTACTATACTAGCAGTGGGCGGCACGGTAGCAGGAAGCGG